>JALZOS010000241.1 GCA_030913755.1 Thermoproteota archaeon
CTACAGATGTCCCTTGAGCAAATACTGAAGCACTGAAACCAGAGACTAGGACTGTAACGACCATTGCAGTGACGATAAGAGCAGCACCCGGCCTTACGAATTTGGGATTATTTTTGTTCATTGCAACATTGTCAATACTATTTTATATAAATATTCCTTGTGATGTATCAGCACGTCTTTGCAATGCCTTTATCGTCATCGTAATTAATATACAAAATTTATATAGTTCCATCTAAAGAACAATGTCAAATGGATAATGCATCAAATGTAAAGGGTAGGCTGACAATTGCAGTTATGATAAGTCTCATAGCAATCGGGCTGGCAGCGGGTTCAACACTCGTCTATGCTACAAATATTGAAGTGTATGCAAAGCACTCTTTTGTTGGAGGAGCAATAGTAATTGGACAAAGTGATAGCCAGAAGATATCATGTTCAACAGGCGGTTCTAAGAACACAAATGGTTTACACTTTTCTGCTCATACGAGGATGGGAACCCTACATGGTTACTGGGATATAGCATCACCTTTTACTGGCGCTGAAAATAAAGGTGGATATATTTATGACGGGAAAAGCGACGGGAAGACATACGAGTTGAAAGGAAAAGAAACCCACGATGGAATATGCCAAGCTAAAGTACCTAAGAATATAATCATGAGCGGAAATTGCGGTACCGGGGTACACAAAATACACTACGAGACCATTAGTGGTTTGAGTCATACCTTTACAGGCAGCGTAAAGTGTTTAGGCCATACCAGCCAATAGTAATAACCAACCTTCCATCATCTATTTTTTTGATTCCATTCCGCAGATTACGTTAGCCTTTTAGTCAATATGGTTAGGTCAACGTATCAGGAAGTACATGTTAATATTGGCTCCGTGCCTCTGTTAACTTTATAGAATCTTTTAGGTGCACTTTGGTGAGTAAGCGTTCCACAGGTCTTCAGAGAAGTGGCTAAAAGACACGATTAAAGCAAATGTTTGTCAATGTTGGGTTTGTTTATACGATAGGAATTTACGACAATTTAAGATACATCATATTTTAGCGGCCTCATTTAATCTTGATTTCATTCTGGTTTCGCCTTCTTGGAGACGTCTCCTATCATCGTCATTATCCAGAATCAATGATGGAACAGCAGTCGCCTTACCATATTTATCGAGAGCAACCAAGGTAACGAATGCAGTTCCTGCATGGACGATTGTATTATCATCTAGATCTTCGGCTTGAATATTAACTTCAATTTCCATTGATGATCTTTTGACATAATTTATTCTAGCTGACAGAATTACAGCATTTCCAATAAATATGGGTTTTAAGAAGGACATTTTATCAATACTAGCTGTAACAACATTTGCATGACCAGCATGCCTCTTCGCGACTAATCCCGCAATCAGATCTACATGTTTCAAAATAACACCGCCGAATACATTACCCTTTGGATTGGCATCAGAAGGAAGCATAAGAACGGTAGTCTCTGCTTTTGATTCATCTGGGCTTTTGCCGTTCTTCTTTTCTGAATAATTCATGACTATACTATATCCATACAATAAATAGATCAGAGGCTATCATAAACCTGCTGGAATATGTGATCTACTTTTCCAGCAGTACTAAGAATAAAATAATTGCCAAAAATAAAATAGTTATTCCAAGTACCAATCGCCTCAATACGATTAGTTTCACAAAAGGGCTTTTGTAGACATATCATATAAAGCAAGCCCTACTAAAGCGACAAGTTTGTCATGGGCCGATTAGCCAGAGCCGAAGTATCATCCTCAACTCTTACAAACTTAAAACCTACCAAAAGGAGTAAAAATCATGAAAAAGCTTGAAGGAAAAGTCGCAGTCGTCACGGGCGGAAACAGTGGCATTGGCCTCGCCACGGCGCAGCTATTCGCCTCAGAGGGCGCGCACGTTTACATCACTGGTCGCCGTCAAAGCGAACTCGATGAAGCAGTACGGCAGATCGGTAAGAACGTCACAGGTGTTCAGGGCGATGTCTCAAATCTCGCGGATCTTGATCGCTTGTATGCCACTGTCAAGAAACAGGAAGGCCGAGTCGATGTCCTCTTCGCAAATGCTGGCCTGGGCGAATTCTCCCCATTGGATGCAATTTCCGAAGCACACTTCAACAAAACGTTTAACGTCAACGTCAAAGGGCTTGTTTTTACGGTTCAGAAGGCGCTTCCACTATTCAAGGACGGTGGTTCGATAATTCTGAACGCATCTACCGCTGCCTCTAAAGCGATGGAAGGGTTCAGTGTTTACTCTGCGACCAAGGCCGCTGTGCGGTCATTCGCTCGCTCTTGGACTCAAGAGCTGAAACAGCGTAGAATTCGTGTCAACGCCATCAGTCCTGGTCCGATCGATACACCGGGCCTCAGTGCGGGTTTTAGTGGCTTGGGGGTAAGTGAGGACCAGATCAAGATGAGCGTCGTGAGCACCATCCCACTAGGACGAATGGGCAATCCTCACGAAGTCGCGAAAGCCGCCTTGTTCCTCGCTTCAGATGACAGCAGTTTTGTCACCGGTATCGAACTGTTCGTCGATGGTGGTCAGGCACAAATCTAAGTGTTCTTGCTCGGGGGACCACTCGTAGAGCCCAGACAATTTGTTACTACTTAAGATGGCGGTAAAGTTAATGGGTTCGGTTTAATTTTTTTGTCCTTGTGCATCTGCGAATCTTTTAATTATTCCATTCTAATCCATGGCTAGAGTACGGCGGACCAGAGTAAGACCTGTTAATGCATATGAAGGGAGACTTCTGAAAGATCCTGTTGTTGCGAGTATATTTGAAAACAAAGTGACAAGTAATCAGATGGTAATTAGCAAGGCTGAGCCTCTAACTTTGTCAAATGATACCCGTAGACAGATTGTGCCGGTATTAGTTGGTAGTACTAGTATTCGCATCTTCCCACGAATTCATTAGGATTCAAGACCTACGAGAAGCATCGTACAGGTCACTTGAGAGTTGACTGTATCTGCCGCGTAAGGATTATAGATAAAGTAACGTCAGTATCATCGCTGTAGATATAACATTTGTAAATTATGTACTCCATCCGGTTGCGATGAATTTATCTCCTTTCAGTTTTCCTACATGAGAGCCGCCGATTTTGAACAGGTGATGCCATTAAAGCGAACAAGAAGCATTAGATGGTACGTTACTGTCCTTAATTATTATTTAAAAATAATCAAACATGAAAGGCATGAAATTATAGCAAGTAGTATGATCCACGATTGAATGGATGACCGTTCGTGTGGGTGATAAACTCATCCATTCAACCAAGGTGTTGAATTCTTCCTCGTCATCCGGTCGTTTTGAGTAGCGATTTGGAGTACGAGTAAGGACATAAGATACAACAAAAAGAAAATAAAACTTGCGAAACTAATTTTATGTAGAAAGTGAGTGAACTATCCGCAATTAGAAGGTTTAAGGAAAATGTTATTCATGAACCGTACATTTAGCTGCTGAGACATCATGACCAATATTGAAGTGGACTGATGAAACAACAATTAATGACACAAACAGACTTAGATCTCGGTAAAGAACTAGAACAATTATGAAAAAAATCGGTCCGTTCTTAGGATTATGTTATGAGGGGTTTTGGTTTCGCATCAAACAGCCCCATCCATCCGAGGTCAGTAAATTCTGTAACATGCGCATGAAACATGTACTTTCCAGGATAGTCGTATTGAAACTCTATAATTCCCCTATCTCCCTGGGCCAATGTGACAATATC
>JALZOS010000243.1 GCA_030913755.1 Thermoproteota archaeon
ACCATTCTTCCAATAGTCTTTTGGTGAATATTACTAATTTCAGATATCTCCTTTAATGATGTCAGTGATAGGTCCTCTCCGATTCCAATATATGCCGCAGCAACTACAACTGAGTCAATAGATCTACCCCTAACCAGTTGTTTTAACAGAGCTTTTCTGTAGATGTAAGCAACTTTCTCAATTGTTACATCCGATAGTCTGAGTTTATCTTTTAATATGTTGAGCGTGTTGAAGGCTCGTTTCATATTCTGGTCTCTACTGTCATGGAGTTGTATCCTGTGATCCCAATTCCTTAATCTCTGTATCGCAGAATGAACAGAAGGTTGTATCCTTTGTCCTTTGGCATCTATGTCTGTCTTCCCTATGATTGAAGAAAGACCCATATCATAATGAGCTAAAGAAGAAGGCTCTTTTCCTCTTGGGTCTATTCCTTTTTCATAAAACTGTAATTTAGTGTCCTCCATCTTTTCTTGAACAACCAAACCACAAATACTGCATACCACTTCTCCAGACTCAGGATCTGTCACTAAATGATCCAGCTGGCATTTTGAACATAATATAGGTGAATACATGGGAAGGTATGCATATTGTAAGAACCAACGACTCCTTTTAAACAGTCTTCTTCTCTTAATACTTGTTTGAATTCAGAATTAAAAATACACAAGCTCATACGCTTCTTTAAGGCGTAGTAGTTCTTGTTAGTCGGCTCTAACTCTAAGTCTGATAGTATTGTAGTCTTGAAATCCTTCTCCTTCTCTTTTCATTAAATCGTTGTCACTAGAAGACGTCAGAGGAGATCATCGATTCCTTCTTCGTTCAAAATAAGCGATTATGTGTTTCATAGTGTAAAGAATTGCAAATGTTCTTCCAAAAGATAGAACAATAACAGAGATGAGCCATATTGCATCGTTCTGCCATAACCAAAAGGGATATTATTCTTGCTAAGGAGATAGTGAAGAAATTAAGGAGTAAAAAGTAGCAGCATTTGGTAGCAACAGATAGCAGCAGTAAAAGTTGTAACCCTCTATCCTGTTCTTCTGGTGTGAATAAATTGATTAATGATACACATGTTGAGGCAGTAATCGATAAAGCTAGGGTGGCTACTATATAGATTAGATAAGATTGGATAACTGATCGAAATTTTTAAACTACAGTTCTAAAAGTATTAGAGCCTCTTCAAGTCATTGAAAGAATTGTTTCATCATTTTAAAAAATTCAGTATGTGACATCTTCTTCCTCTACTTCACCCACTGTTCAACATCATTTCTAGCCAGATATCTGAGATTGGGATTCTCACTTGTACCTGCTTGTTGCAATAACTTCTGCAGTCAAAAGTATTGTAGCTGATAAATATTACGTTCTTTCATGCGAATGCATTGTAAATGGAAAGGATTGGCCTGCTACTGCCACTTCTAAACTTATAGAGAACAGGAGAGTAGAAGAGTTTGACCTGTCGAAGAATTAGTCTTCGCTATTTCACAAATTTTTGTTCTTTATTCTTCATTAGATGTATATAGTCTGGACGATGTTACTGATTCAAAACATTTAATTAATATCAGCGTTCCTTAATTTCATCATGAAAGAAAAAAATATTGGAGACTCTGAATCTTCGACAAACCAGTGGTCCCAGCTCGTATCAGAGCTCTCTGATCGCTTGACTGGTAAAGAGGCATTGATAACATACAATTTTGAAAATTTTGCCATAGACATGCCAAGAGCGGCAGGTCCGGACGGAAAGAACTTAGGAAGCGCCACCTGGACAATTAATGGTAAAATAATAATAAAGGCTGAAGCACACAAAGCTCCATAGATTGCTTCTCATATTCTATTATGTATGTAGCCTGTATTTGCACCTCGAGATCGTGGAAGTTGTGGAGAATTTCAAAAACTAACGGGACCATTCGTTCAAAATGTTATAAAGGCAATTGGAGATCCAAATCTTGGTCCACAACCCCACCTGTCAGAATTCAGACAACTTACAGGCCAGTTTGAGAGAGATGTTCTAGAGCCCGATGGAATTGTAGATTACAGCCATGGAGATACACTAAAAGACTATCACACACATGGACCCATAATGATTGACGCTATTTTAAACTAGTAAAATCGATTTACAAATCCAATCTCTATGGGTACGAGTCGTGTACACTCTTTATTTTCTAGTCAATATCATACGCATGCCGTACTTGGGGCGCAAAGTAATCAGTGGTTTCAATGCCACTTTATGGCCAGGTACTACAGCCATCTTCCACTGTTTACAAATAGTGGAAATTAAGAGGATTGCTTCCAACCAGGCAAATGGCTCACCTATACAACCTCTTATACCACCTCCGAAAGGAAAGTAACTGAATCTTGGTAACTGTCTTTTGAACTCTGGAGTCCAACGGTCTGGGTAAAAAAGATCTGGTTCTGTGAAGTAGTGAGGATTTCTGTGCATGACATATTGACTCATTAGAATTATCGAGCCCGCTCTCACTGTATATTTACCAATCTTGTAATCATTTATGGCTTGGCGTCCTAATGCCCATGCAGGAGGATATAGCCGCATCGATTCTGTCAGAATCCTTTCTGTGTACGTCAACTTTGGGACATCGTCTATAGTAGGAATTATTCGGCTGTCTCCAAATACTGATTGAAGCTCTTGGTCAAGTTTTGCTTCAATATCAGGATGCGTAGATAAAAGATATAGTGTCCATGTTAGTGCATTTGAAGTCGTTTCGTGTCCGGCCAAAAATATTGTCATGACCTCATCTCTCAACTGTAAGTCACTCATTTTTCCAATTCCAGATTCTTCGTCCTGAGCCTGAAGGAGAGTGAACAGGAGATCATCTCCTTCTTTCTGGCCTTTGTTCAAACTCTCTCTATGTTCACTAATCATGCTATATACTGTCAAATCTAACGTTCGTTTGGCCCGCTGAAATCCCTTGTTCATTGGTAATATGGGGATCTTTTCAATTAATTCACCAAATGGCTTTAGAAGGCGATTGAAATATTCCATGCAAGTGAGGAGTGCTTTGCCTATCTCATCATCATGTTGTTTGACTTCATAGCCTAATACACTCTTGCTAATTATTGCCAATGTAACATGTGCCATTTCTTTATGAATGTCAACCACGGTACCATCCCTCCAATTATCGCACATCTTACGAGCGCACTTTATCATGACATCCGAATAAGATCTTATTTGTTTTGGAAAAAATTTAGGTTGTATCAAATGCCGCTGCCGGTCATGATACTCCCCTTCACTAGTAACTAGGCCATTGCCCAGAAGACGCTTTGACACCTGTAACCCTCTACTTTTAATGAAATTCTTGTAGTTGGTAACTAGGACATCTTCAATGTAATTTGGGTTATTTATGAAATAAACATCTTGCCTCCCAAATTTAAAATGACTAATATCGCCATAGTTACGGGATAGATCAATTAATGTTTTAAGTGGATCTTGTAAGAACTTACGGCCCATTGTATAAGGTAGTATGTTGGAAGGTCCGGGCGGAAATTCGATATTACTTCTCATGCACTTTCGACTCCGTCAAGATTAATATTGTTTTACACCGAACTCCGCGTGTGGCTTAGCTGGTGTAAATCTTTTTGAACGGCTTTGACTCCTTCAGTAGGTTCTTAATTTGTGGAGAGTCTGCAAAAATCCATACTATCGAACCGTCTTTGTTAATCTTGATCTTGTTAGACTCTACTAGATAATCTAATATCCTTGTCAATGTTTGATACATTACCTGCTTTGGAAGCTGGCGAAATATTTGATTCTTGGACTTGAAATATTGAGCAGTCCTAATCATTTCTTCGACCATTTTAATTGTTGAGAGTGTAAGCAATTTTTCTTAACTTAACTATAGTTAATTCGGTGCTTAATTTTTGTGATTGTTTAGAACTTGTTACAGTAATTGCTTTCATGACTACTACTACAAGATATCTACACTCCGCCGGCTAATTCATTAATGATAGTTGACAAAATTCCTGGAGCGTGGCTTGTCCAAATTAATGGAGCCGGACACGGATTAATGTATCAATATCCAGAACAGTTTACAGACATAGTAACACCTTTTACAAACTAGAAGTGATACTAAATATGAGAATAAAGCGTATAGTAGTACGGGTCAGGAAGCTTTGTTTTATGATCATGCGGCTGAAATCCTTTCTAAGGAGCTGGGCAGAACAATATCGTACATTGACATACTAGAACAAGATGCTCGGAAAGGGATGATGAAGATGGGTATGGAGGATTGGCTAGTTGATGCCATGATGGAGAAGTATAATATCATTAGATCAGGCTATGCATCACAAACAACTAGTGTAATTGAACAAGTTACAGGGCGAAGCCAATATTGTTTTCAGAATTTGCAAAGGAATATGGTGAATCCATCCGATAAGAAAAGGCATGTGTTGTAATGTCAGGGATCTAGATTCATTTGTTTGAACGAACTCGCATCTCTTCCATGAGTTTTGGAGTAGTGGCATCCTTTGATAACAGTTTAAAGTATTCAATGAACCGCTGTGCCATATAAGCATCGTCATATTTAGATATTGCAATTGTGAATTGTTCTGGATTAATGAAATTGACAGTATCATAGACTACTTGAATCCCGTCTACAACCATAAAGCTGAGTGGCAATTCAGGCAACCTCTTCAAATCAAATCTTGATGATCGAGTGATTTTCTTCACTATCTCAGCAGTTTCTCTATTTGGCGGTGTCCTAATTATGGCAGCAAGTCTGCTCTCTACACTGATTTGTTCAGGATTGC
>JALZOS010000253.1 GCA_030913755.1 Thermoproteota archaeon
GCACAATAGTTCACATGCAGGTCAGAAAGAGCTCCAAAACTTAACCCTAGAACTAGAGCTTTTGGAAAATCTCTATGATAATTATAATTTGGGAATGAACTACTTTAGGCGAGCAAAGGGAGGTAGGAAAGGTTTGCGAGAGTAGTATCATTACGACAATAGTCTTGGATGGAGTCCAGTTTTTACTTATCTCCTAGTTGTTAGATAATCTAGGATCTTATCGAACAATTAACATATCATAATTCGGGGACGGAAGCTCTGCTCGCTTAAATAGACATCTTTCACATTTGCACAATTCGTTAACGGCTTCATAATTAGTTTATATATATGTACAAATTTTTAGATAGTTACCATGCATGACGATAAAATTAAGCGTCTATACAGCATGAAGACTTCAGCTGAATCTGGCGGAGGATCAGAGCGCATTGATGCTCAACACGCAAAAGGAAAATTAACAGCAAGGGAAAGAATTGATCTTCTGCTAGATAGTGGTTCCTTTATCGAGATAGATAAATATGTTATGCACAGAGCTGATGAATCAGAGAGCAAGAAGTATTACGGGGATGGTGTGATTACAGGTTTCGGAACTATTAATGGAAGACAAGTCTTCGTTTACGCTTACGATTTCACAATTCTTGGCGGCTCGTTGGGCGAGATGGCGGGACGAAAGATTGCAAAGATAATGGATCACGCCCTTAAGGTGGGTGTACCTTTAATAGGAATACTTGATTCTGGGGGGGCAAGAATCCAAGAGGGCGTGATGAGTCTCGATGGCTATGGAGATATATTCTACAGAAATACGCTGGCATCTGGCGTTATTCCTCAAATTACTGCAAGCATTGGCCCTTGCGCCGGCGGTGCAGTTTATTCGCCTGCCATGACTGATTTTGTTATAATGGTGGAGAATGTTGGACAAATGTTCGTTACTGGACCAGAAGTAGTGAAGGAGGTTTTGAGTCAGGAAGTGTCATTCGAGGAACTTGGCGGAGCTCGGACACATGCTACGAAATCAGGAGTAGCTCATTTTGTAGCATCCGACGAATACGACTGTATGGATAAAATCAAGAAATTGTTGTCTTATCTACCCCAAAACAACACCGAAACTCCGGCTGTCATCAAAACTACCGATGATCCAAACAGAATAGAAAAAGGATTTCTAAACTTGGTTCCAGAGAATCCCTACGAACAATATGACATGAAGCAAATAATTAAGTTATTAGTAGATGATGGTGATTTTTTTGAAATCCATGAGTATTTTGCCGAAAATATAATCGTAGGCTTTGCAAGGATGAATGGGAGAACAATAGGTATTGTTGCCAATCAACCAATGTATTTAGCAGGTGCTCTAGATATTAACTCATCGAATAAAGCAGCCAGATTCATAAGATTTTGTGATTCTTTTAATATTTCTATAATCACCTTAGTCGATACCCCCGGTTATCTGCCCGGGGCCGACCAAGAGCACAATGGAATTATACGACATGGAAGCAAATTATTATATGCGTATTGTGAAGCAACTGTGCCAAAGATCACTTGCATTATTGGGAAGGCGTATGGTGGAGCCTATATCGCAATGAGTAGCAAGAATCTAAAAGCAGATATGAATTATGCTTGGCCAACTGCGGAAATTGCTGTTCTTGGACCGGAAGCGGCAATAACCATATTACATCGAAAAGATTTAAAGAACTCTCCTAACGCTATTGCAACAAAAAAGAAATTGGCTAAGGAATTTCGCGACAAGTTTGCTAACCCATACATTGCGGCTGAAAAAGGAATAATAGACTTGGTAATAGATCCAATGGATACTCGTCCCACGATAATCCACGCTTTGGAGATACTTGCAAACAAAAGACAGTCCGGACCATGGAAAAAACATGGGAATATAAACCTCTGAAATAGACGGGTGGAATTGTGGCAAAGAAAATTTCAAGTATTTTGATAGCAAATCGAGGGGAAATCGCCTTAAGGGTAATACGTGCATGTAGAGAGATGGGAATAAAGTCCATAGCAGTGTATTCCGACGAAGACATAAAATCCATCCATGTAAAGAAAGCAGACGAGGCCTATCACATAGGTCCACCTTTACCGTCTCAGAGCTATCTAAATATGGACAAAATCCTAGAAGTTGCAAGAACTGCCGGCGCCGATGCAGTGCATCCAGGATACGGTTTCTTGTCTGAAAATGATTCGTTTGCGGAAAGATGTGAAAAGGAGAAACTTGTGTTCATAGGACCTAAAAGTCTGGCCATGGCACTGACAGGTGACAAGATGAAATGCAAAGAGATAATGAAAAAGGCTGGGGTTCCAACTGTACCTGGAAGTGATGGAATAATAGAAGACGTTGACAAGGCAGTGGATATTGCAAAAGAAGCAGGCTATCCCGTACTACTTAAATCAGCGTTTGGAGGCGGAGGAAGAGGCATCAGATTTGCAGATAATGAATTAAAACTTAGGGAAGAATTTGAGATCGCCTCAGCAGAATCGCAGGCGGCATTCGGAAAATCAGGACTGTATGTTGAAAAATTTCTTCAAGGGATTAGACATATAGAATTCCAATTAGTGAGAGACTCCCAGGGAAATACACGCCACCTGTTTGAAAGAGAGTGCTCCATACAAAGGAGACACCAAAAACTAATTGAGATATCCCCTTCACCAGTTCTGGATAGAGAAATAAGATCTAAGATGGGTGGAGTGGCAGTAAGGGCAGCTGAGGCAGTTGATTATCTTAATGCTGGAACCGCTGAATTTCTCCGGGATTCAGAAGGAAATTTTTACTTTATAGAAATTAATTCCAGACTTCAGGTTGAACATCCAGTAACGGAGATGGTCACTGGAATCGATCTGGTAAAGCTTCAGATTAATATATCACGTGGTGAAGAAATACCATTCAAGCAATCTGAACTAGACATAAGTGGAACTGCTATTGAGTGTAGGGTTAATGCTGAAGATCCTTATCGCGAATTTGCTCCTTCAGTTGGTTTAGTCCCAAATTGCAGTTTGCCCTACGGTCCTGGTGTTAGAGTGGATACTTATCTTTATCCAGGCTGTACTGTTTCAGGTTACTATGATTCTTTAGTTGCAAAGCTGATTACGTGGGGTCAGAATTTCAACGAGGCTAGATTTAGAATGCTAAGTGCGATTGACGAATTTGTAATTGGAGGAATCAACACTACCCTTCCACTGTATAAGACCATCTTGCGGGAAAAAAATTTCATCGATGGCAACATTTCGACAGAATATCTAGAGAAATTTGGGCTGATAAGCAAGATGGAGGAAGAGTTAAAGGGACATTCGACAATGATAGTAGAACCTTCACTTGCAGCTGCCGTCGTTTATTCCGAGTTTCTTAAAAGAAGCGTCGGGCCACTTACAGGGACTAATATATCTCAACCAATATCAAACTGGACAAGGAGAGGCAGGATGGAGAATGGAGTTCAGAATTAACGACTTAAAGCAAATTATGTCTGCTTCCTTAGTTACTCCGCAACAGGATGGTACGTTAGTCCTATCGATAAACGGTAAAGAACGTCAACTCAAAATGGTCAGTTTTAACTCGGACCAGTTCGAATTTATTTTAGAGAATAAATTTTACAGTATTAAGCTTATCGAAGCCATTAGCTCACATATCAAATTGATAATAAACGGACAACAGGTTATGGTGAAAAAACATTCAAAGCTTACCGAGATTTTGGAAAAATCACTAGCATTAATTGACAATGGAAGTGGGGAAAACCGCCTATCAAGTCAAATCCCAGGGAGAGTTGTTAGTGTGCTAGCAAAAATCGGTACAGAAGTGAAAAAAGGTGATTCAATAGTTATTCTTGAATCAATGAAAATGCAAGTTGCAGTGAAAGCTCACAAAGATGGATTAATTAAGGAAATTAGGACTAAAGAGGGTTCGACTGTTGCAAGATATGACATCGTGGCTGTTATTGAATAGAAGAATGTTTCCTCCTAAAGATAGATAAAAACTAGTAACGAATTCCAATTCATGATTGATTATTTTACCCTTCATAGCATGATTTTATGTGTCAGATTTTTTTAAGCTCCTTCTTGATTTCTTCGTAATTTGGTTCAATCAGCGGATCATCCGAAATCCAGGAATATTTTACCTTTCGATTTTTGTCTATAATGAATATTGACCTCTTCGCCGCGTTATAATCCTTAAGAGGTCCAAGATCTTTCATAGTTATGCCGTATTTATTTATTACTTCACGCTTGTAATCGCTGAGTAGTGGAAAATCAAGATGACGATTTATTGTAAAAATCTTATTCGCAAACGGACCGTCTACGGATATTCCTATTATAACCGTACCGTCATTTTGAAAGTCTTGTAACGAATCGCGAAAAGTGCACATTTCCTTTGTACACACTGGCGATTCTGCTGCAGGAAAGAATGCCAATACAATATTTCCGCGATACTCACTTAGCTTGTGCATTCTCATATTTATATCGGGCAATTCAAAATCGGGAGCAAAATCTCCAATCGTTATCTGCCTTGGTGCAGTATCAGATGACATACGATAGGAATTAGCATACCGAGATTATAGTATTTTGATCACCATTCAGAGTTTGTATTAATACATAATCTGACAACCTGATTGGCGATAGGGATCAACAATACACAACAAAGATAATTTGTATGTTACCTTGAGGTCTCGTTAGAATGATAGCCTGCTAAATCGATAGTTACGTATCTAAACCCAAGACTTTTCAATTTCGAATTCAACAAATTCAGTTTGACGGGGTCAAATAGTAATTGAATTTCATTCATTCCTACTTCTATGCGAGCCAAATCCCCATGATCTCTTACTCGTACTTGTTTCAGTGCAAAGATAGATTTCACAATCATCTCGGACATTTCAATTCGTCTTATTCTTTCCATCGTAACAGTTATTCCTGTAGGAATTCTCGAAGCAAGACAGGAATTAGAAGGTTTGTCGTAAGTAGACAAAGCATGAAATTTTGCCATTGTTCTTACTTTATTCTTGCTTATACCTAGCTCAACAAGAGGACTTCTAATTCCATTAGATCTCATCGCCCTGATTCCTGGACGGTAATCGTCCAAATCGTCTAGATTGGTACCATCAACTATCAATGTTATACTTCTTTTGGTTGCTTCCGAAGCCAAATAAGATCCAAGTTCCATGCGGCAATGATAGCACCTGAGCTTGTCGTTTCTTACAAAATTTTCATTTTCTAATTCATTGTACTTTACTGTTATATGATTAATCCCAATCTCTTTTGCAACATTGTCTGCGGATTTTAATTCTTCTCTGGATAATGTCGAGTAGTCTGCCGTAACTGCCAATACATTATTTCCCAGAGCTTGTTTTGCGGCAAGCGCCACGACAGCGCTATCCACACCACCAGAAAGAGCAACCATCGCTCGATCATGGTCTCTCTTGAACCATGAAACAATTCTAGTGAATTCTCTATCGTCAGACATCAACCTCGGGCCTCTTAATCAATGATGCTCCCGATAACTTGCTTTTGCACAATCTCAGAAGATCTCTTGTATGGAATTTTCATCTTTTCGGAGATCAGTTTAACATCATCGAATTCAGGTTTGATGTGGGTGATTTTGCCGTCATGATCTTTGGATATCTTAACGCGCACATCAAACAATTCCTTACCAATGGACACGGATACAGTCACTGTTGATCTTTCAATAGTCAACCTATCTGTTTCTCGAATTCGAATGCCGAGGGAGCCAGTTTCGATAAAAAGAATGTCGATTATAGATTGCAGCTTGATATTATCTGAAACGACTTTTATTACGAATACCGGTCTATTCTTTTTCGTTATTCCTTGAAGTACAGCCACATCCTTGGCTCCTTTATAGTAAAGGATTTCTATCAAATTGCCTATGGCTTCACCGTTCAAGTCATCAACATTTGTCTCAATTTCGTAGATCGATTCAAGATTTTGTTTTGCGCTGACCTGTTGATCACCTGTTGTAATACGCAAAACGTTGGGAATTCCCTTTTGTACTCTTGCTCCCCCTCCATATCCAATATTTTGAGGAATAAATTGGGGATAAAATGAAACACATTTGGAAGCTAAATTTACAAGCATAGCTGCTCCTGTTGGGGTCGTCAGTTCGCCAGCTAAAATGCCAGGGACTAGAACGAATCCTCTTTTCTTAAAAATCTCCAGAATGGCATTTCCCGGATTTGGTACTACGCCATGCGAGAAACTGAGTAATCCTCTACCTACAGCTACGCTTGTAGAATAGATCCTGGAATTGAAAAGATCCAAGTTGTTCATTGCAATAGCTGTTCCTACTAAATCCGCAACTGTGTCTAAACTGCCAGTTTCATGTAGTCTGACATGATTAAAGTCTACGCCGTGAACCCTGGATTCGGCAGATATTAGCAATTTTAAGGAATTTAGGACGAAAGCCTTAGGGCGAAGACCCAATTCTAAAGAGTCACAGTATCTGGCAACTAATCTGTACATGGTTGTACCAACACGGCCTTGGCGTTCTTCCTTGTAGTCAAACGAAAATTTTGTACACGAAATTCCATTCGATTTGGCTTTAATGAAATCGACAGAGGTAACTCTGCAACCTTTAAAATATTCTTCACATGAGTATATCGCATCAATGACGCTTTTCCTGTCTGCCCCAAGATCTATCAGTCCACTCAACAACATATCTCCTGATATGCCTGCAATCTGCGGATCGATGATTACTATTCTTGTCATATAGACTGAAAATCTCTTCAATATTAGACTCGCCCATTTTAAAAATCATTCCTTGATACTATTCTACAATGTTCAAAATATTGATTCGTCTTTTTCTGGTTTTTCTTGGTTTGTTTTATATATAAACAAGCACGGGTAAAGAAGACGAAGAATGATGCCCGTTCAATGCGATATTAACAAACAATGCTCACTTTCCGAAGGTATAACGAAGCAGAAAATCGGTAATGCAGGTCAGGTTCATTTATTCCCACGACGGCTCATCGGACAAGTTGCTGAAAAGCGAGGATTTATCTCAAAGACTTTGTTGATGCTCTCTGAAAGTTTTGATTGAATATTTACAGCTCCTATAGCACCTAGTGCTATCTTTCCCGAGAGTTTTCTCACTTCAAAAAAATCATCAATAAATGCGTTGCAGGTCAGTCCAAATTTCAAATACTTCTTGATAGAAACTGATGATATCACTCGATTATAGACAGCATCTACTAACACGCCAGTAGTATATTCATTATCTTCTCCTATCAGGTACTCTTGTATGATGGGTCTCCAACCAGACTTCTCAATCTTGGATACTGTGTAACCCAACTCAAGAACGATCATTGACAACATGGAATTGCAATGAACCGAATGCTTCTCGCGGTTTTACTACAAGCGGAAATTTGTTATAATCTAAGAATCTTGCCAGATCGTTGGGAAGAGCCGATTCAGCACGAGGAAAACAGTTCTCTTTTAAGAATCTGAAAGTCCTCCATTTATCACGTACGACCTCTGTAACATTGAGGGAGTTTACCAACACTTTTGTGGGAGTTTCTTCTTCAATGAATTTTTTAGTACTACTAATTACAACTAGTTCAGGATCTGTTCCCACACGCACAGCTTTTACTTTATTTCGCTTGATGATATCTACTAAGGAATCGTGTATTTGGGATCATCTGCTTTTAGAATAACGACTCCTTTGTTTGTTATATAAAGCTCAGCAGCGAAGACAGCTGCGTTGGCTCCGATACCGTACCATTCACTTGACCTCATCAGCATTCGCCATGTTCCGACATTTAATCACTCCTTGACTAACGATGTCGCCAACATCGGTGACTAGAATATTAGCTTTCTTCTTCAAGTATTAAGCAACTCTTTACACAGGCGCTATTTTTTTGGAGCGCTAATAGGGAACGTTATAGGCGAAAATAAATCACCATTTTTCTGGAGGGCCAATTTCCAAATTGATTCAACGTCTTTTATTCCATAATTTATCGCGTAGTCTATTATACATGGTCTTAGTTCGACGGCATTAACAACCTTTTTCATTTTTCTCATAAGCGTTCGGAGTGTTCGCTGACTTTCCTTTATTGCAAATATTTTTTCTAAGTGCTGTTCTATGGGCAAGTTTTTCTTGATAAGAGCGTCTCTTTCCCTTATCAAGGGCATTATGGCAGAACGTTTCTTTTCCACAGTATCATGCAAAGTTTCAAGATAATTCTTTATTTCATCTTTGTTAATATACTCTGAATGACTCAATGCTTCGCTCTGTCCAATCCCCATGTATTTATCTTCAGAGGGCCATAGTATTACAGATGGTGGATTTATATTTAATGCTTTAAAGACTTTGCTCGCAACAAGGGTATATCGTAAACTTCCACCTGTTCCAGTAACATAACAAGATGTGTTTAATTCTCTTGATAGCAACAACAGAATGGGAATGGCCCGGGGAGAAATATTTGAAATAATATCTTGTGTAAGTTCCGGACTACTAACATTTCCGAAATTCAATAATATTTCGTTCTTGCATGCCATGCAGCTCCCACTGCATATTGTAT
>JALZOS010000407.1 GCA_030913755.1 Thermoproteota archaeon
GCACAGAATTTGGGGTTAAGGATAATCCGGTTCATTCCGTTTGTATTGACGGAATCAGATTTATTCCAGTACAAATTATAGATGTAGCTGGTCTAGTTCCTGGCGCTCATGAAGGAAAGGGCCTTGGAAACAAGTTCTTAGATGACGCAAGGCAAGCAGATGCACTTATACATGTCATAGACATCTCAGGTTCCACCGATGCTGAAGGGAGACCTGTGACGCCAGGTACTGGTGATCCACTTGAAGACATTAGATTTGTTGAAGAAGAATTTGACCTATGGCTGGTTTCAATTATTAAGCGAGATATGGACAATATCAAAGACCTTGATTCGTTGGGACATAATACGGTACAAGTATTGAAAAAGAGATTATCTGGACTTGGAGTAACAGAAGCAGCCTTAGATAAACTTCTGAACAAATTGAATCTTCAAAACAAGAAATTCAAATCTTGGACAGAACAGGAAATTTTTGACTTTTGTCAAATGATTAGGCGAGATGTAAAACCAGTAGTAATTGCGGCAAATAAGGCGGATATCTCAACGACTCAAAATAATCTGGGAGAACTCACAGAAAAGTATGCGAATGTTATACCCTGTGCTTCTGAATTAGAGATGTTATTACGAAAAGCTGTAAAAAACGGATTCATTCACTATCTTCCGGGAGATAATTCATTTGAAATTAAAGAGAATACTCAACTAAGTGATAAACAGAAACAAGCTCTTGAAATTGTTTCAAATTTTATAAAGAAACATGGCTCTACAGGTGTTCAAGAAATAATAAATCTTGCCTGTTTTAACCTACTAGAGAAAATTGTAGTATTTCCGGTTGAAGATGATTCAAAGTTATCTGATAAGAAAGGCAATATACTGCCCGAAGCTTACTTACTAAATAAAGAATCAACTGCAAAAGATTTGGCTCATGCCATACATGAGGAGTTGGGAAAAGGTTTCCTTTTTGCTATTGACGTTAGAACTAAAAGGAGGTTGGGAGCTGATCATATATTAAAGAATAATGACGTAATTAAAATTGTGTCTGCGACTAGCAGGAAATGATATGAATGTTATGTCTTGGAATAGAGAGTACTGCTCATACTTTTGCATGCTCTGTAATAAAGCACTCTGATTCCAAATTTCATCCCAATATTCTTTCTGATGTTAGGGATACATTCAAGGCTCCTGAGGGATCAGGAATCCATCCTAGGGAGGCAGCTCGTCATCATGCATCAGTGGCAATAGATGTTTTAAAAAAATCATTAGAATTATCCAAGATTAATTACAAGGATCTAGACCTCGTAGCATATTCCGCTGGACCTGGTCTTGGTCCTTGTTTGAGGATTGGTGCAGTTATCGCTCGTTCAATATCTTCATTTTATGATATAAAATTAATTCCTATAAATCATGCATTAGGCCATATTGAACTTGGAATGAGTCTTACTAATAGTAAGGATTCATTAGTCCTACTAGTCTCTGGAGGTCATACTATGATATTAGTATTTAATAATAATAGGTGGCGTGTCATTGGAGAAACATTAGACATCACATTGGGACAACTTCTAGATCAATTTGGTAGACATCTAGGATTAGCTTCGCCATGTGGAGCAGAGATAGAAAGATTGGCCCATAAATCTTCAAAAAATTATGTTGTGTTACCGTATTCAATAAAGGGAAATGATGTTACTTTCTCTGGTATACTATCTGCTGCCAAGAGATTAATTTCTAGTAGTAAATTTACAGTTGAAGATATATGTTATTCGATTCAAGAGACAGCATTTGCAATGATAACAGAAGCGGTTGAAAGAGCTCTATCTGCCACTGAAAAAAAAGAACTATTGTTAGTTGGTGGAGTGTCTGCGAACGAACAGTTATCCCATATGCTAAATCTGGCATGTAAAAGACATAAAGTGAAATTCAATTCATGTCCAGTTTCATTCGCAGGAGATAATGGAGCACAAATTGCTTGGACCGGAATATTATCCTATTTGAAATCAAAAAATTCTATAAATATTTCAGATTCTTTTATT
>JALZOS010000256.1 GCA_030913755.1 Thermoproteota archaeon
CGATACAGCAGCTCGAATACTACGCAATTATGTGGATGATGAGGAAGTTTTTAAGAGTATCTATAACGCAGAGAGGCAGTACGTAACTACCAGAGCCTTTTGGAAGGACTGATAGTCTGAATTAGGACATGGTAACTACCAATGAATCCTTTCTCAGCGTTAATTCGGGTTTTCCATCCCTGCCGGCATTGAGAATTGCTCCAATAACTCGAATCCTATCTCCCACTTTAATCTTATCTAGTTCGCCACTGTTTTCGCGCCATCCGACTAATCTTATTTCTCCCGTATCGTCTCCAATTAGAGTATCAGTTACGTTGACTAGGCCACCTGTTCTGGTATTAACTTGTACAGAATTTGGTTGTTGTAATACTATAGCTTCAACGATGTAAATGTCTCCTACCTTATCCATATTCCTAATTTTTGAAATACTGTCCTCCAACATAGGAATTGAATTGTCTTCAACTAGTTTGACGTATGAATCTTCGTGAGAAAATATTAGAGAATTTCCAAATACTCTGCTCGGAAATCCTTCAATAACAGAATTCGTAGTTATTCCGGAGGGCATCAATTTGTCGTCGACCACCATAGTCAATATGTTCTTATCCTTATCTATACCAAACAAGTTGGTCCTGCCGACATTATCGACGTTTCCATTTGATATTATCCTCACGATGATGACATCATAATCGGCCTGCTTATCTATTGCTTCGATAACGGTACCTTCATCTCCATGAATCTCCAAATCTCCGTTGCCGTATTGTAAATTTGCCTGTTTTATTCTTGCGCCTATAATTCTAACACGCGAATTTACATTTAAGATCCGTGGAATAGTATTTTCATTCACATTCCATATGGCAACTCTCAGATTCCTAGTGGAATCAGCATTGGACAGAATGGTCTGTAAAGATTTTTTTACCTCTCCGCGAGAATCTGAGAACTCGACAATTCTTGGAGCCGACTTGATTACGCCAGCCACCACAACATGATCCTGTTCATCAGTAACCTTATCAACATCGAGTTTGATCGATTCTAAATCTGGTATAGATTCGTGATTTTCACTCTCTATCTCGATATTGCTACTTTCACCAAGATTGACCACAGGCTTCCCATCTAACCCGCTTTTGATATAACCATTTGTGATTTTGACTATGTCTCCTGGCTTAAGTCTCAGTTCGTCTGGGCCATGTGCCAATTTATTCCAAAGCTTTACACGAATACTACCATCTCGATCAAACACTGTCAAAGTTCTATTTTCAACTTGGTCTACGGAATCCCTCCTCGTATATTTTCTGATCGGATAGATAGAGAGAATTCTTACTGTTAGATTGATATCTCTAGCTCCTACATATAGATCCTTTATTCCAACTTGTGTCTTGGGTGTATTCTCGAATGATATACCTAGATCCGCAGCAACCAGAAAAAGGGCACCCTGATCTGTGAGGTACCCAGCTCCGATTCTTCGTTTCTTTTCTTCGATGAGTTCCTTTAGCTGTTCGAGAGTTGTCTCTGGTTTTTTCTCCAGAACAAATTCGATCATTTTCTTAAAGTCCAAGGGCATTTCTCGTAGCCTCAAAAACGTTATCATCCCTCTTGCCTATATGTTTTGACAAACACATGTTCTCAGGGTTTAATATGAACTTGATTTAAGGAATTCGATATTGGCAGTAGTCAAAATTGAATGTATTAATAGATAATCAACAAAAAAACTAAAAAAAGATATACGTCTTAGATCTCATGTCTTTGGGGGGAAGATACTCATCCGTATTAGTTTGATTTTTGGCGGATGTTTTGTCCATAGAGCACATATGAAAACCCGATCGAAGAGTTAGAAGTAATTATGAAGGAGCGAAAATTGGTGTGAATTGCTTGAGAATACGACATGGCCGCATTATTTGTGACTGAACTTACTGGGGAATGAAATGCATAATTCAGACAATGGTTGCTGTATGATCATTAGTAAGTGGAGTGAAATAATGTCTCACAGTTGCGATCACAGCACAAGGAAAAAATGCCGCTTATTAATAATAAAATCAATAGATCGGTCAAGGATATACACTCGAATCTTAAGTGTAAATCAGCGGCATAAGCAATATCCAAATCAGTTTAAGACAAAGAAATTCGACATGTTCAACATGATCTTAATACGTTCATGCTTATGGTTGAGATTCACGTACCAGAACCAATGACACGCTTCTAATGATCCAATTGATTGAAATATTGGCTTTAGGGCAATTATATGCAAAATATTATATTAAATCATTCGATCTAGGAGATGTAATTCTAGGGCGGGTCACAGATTTCTCATTATTTGCCTAATAAAGACCACGTTGCCGACTGATGCCTTCAAATTTATACCGAGTAAAAAAGGAAACGGAAAGCGAATAACCGTTAAATTTCGATTCACATTTTTAGTATAGACAATTGATCCATTACTAATTTCAGTAATTCGCTCGCCCACAATCTGAAAATTATTTGGAATATTTAATCAAAATGCTTCGTGTCCGTTCAATCCCAAGATCAAACATATAGTTGCCAAGTTTGGGTCCGCTTTCACTATTAATTAGCATCTTGTACATTAATTTAAAGAACTTTCGTGGTTGGATATTATTTCTTCTTGCGGCACCGTAGATTGCGTTCTGCAACTCGTTTTGTGACTCCTCTGTTTGCGCAGTTCCAGATAATGACCCTAATTCTTTGAGCAAGTCCCCTATCGCAATTCTTTCATCCTGAGCAAGTTCAATGTTGAAAATCTCATCAGATATCAAATAGTCGTCTGCCCAATTACACGCTAATTGGATTTTTTGCATTAATTCTGGAGTTTCGCTTGATACCAATCCGTATTTTACAAGTCTGTCATACACTTTTTGTACTCTATCTTGACCTGAAAAGAGCGACGCTTGCTGAGCTATTATTCTGTAGGGAATATGTACTTGTGGAGAAATTGGTGGACTAAGATTATTTACGTATTCGTAAATGCCTTTGACCTTTACTAATTTTTCGTTATTATCTAATTTTCTTTTCCCAAAGAATACGTCTTCATAAATATCGTATTCATCAACCAGGTTTGGTATATCCTCAGCACTAATGTGTCTAGTGCCACTGATTCGCTTGAAAAGGAGTAATAGTAGAGACTGTTGTGTACCATATTGCAACCATTTTTGGGGTGTAAATACGTTTCCCGCAGATTTACTTATTTTTTTACCGCCCTTGTCGAGAAACATTTCATATTTTGCATGCAATGGGTGCGGATACTCCAAAATAGTATTTGAGACCCAGTCATTAACCCGAACTGAATCCATAATATCCTTTCCATAGGCTTCAAATCTTATATCAAGTGCATTCCACCTCGCTGCGAATTCCACTTTCCATGCTAGCTTACCTTTCCCGTGAACAGCCGAAACTTCCCCTCGATAACCACACCCATTTATTTCCGTATTACCGAGCCTCGTTCCACTGCAGACGTACACCACCTTCCTTTCTTCTTCGACATAAGTTTCTGCTTTCGCTACGTATAGTCTACCACATGATTCACACACAGGGAAGAACGGAAGACTGTCTTTATACTTCTCCTGTCCGACCAGCTCCGCGATCTTTGATCCGAGTAACAAATTTTTAGACAAAATTTTGTGAATCTGGTCAGCAAGTATTCCACTCTGATATATCTGTGATGCTGATTTAAAGTCATATTCTACCTTTAATTCACTCAGTGCATCTAACAAAAGTCCGCCCATATGAGAACCATAAGAGTCATGACAATCACCAAATGGATCTGGTATGGTAGAAACCGGTTTTGCCAAATACTTGTTCAACCATTCTGGAAGACCTGTCGGAATTTTCCTAAGTCCGTCCATATCATCCGAATATGCGATAAGCTTTGATTTGTAACCCATATTTCTTAATGACATCGCGACGCCATACGCACGCACTGCATCGCCCAGACTGCCTATGTGAGGAATCCCGGAAGCTCCTATCCCACTTTCTACTCTAATATAGTCTAATGGCCTTCCAAGACTTCGTTCTCTTTCAATGAGAGCTGAAGCGATTTTGTCCAACCAAGTACCTTTTCCTATTACTTTATTTTTCATTTCGTTCACAAGGTCTTTGACATATACGGACCATCTAGATGGTAGTTGAATTTCCTATAATATTCCCTTGTTCCCACAGAACTTAAGATCGATATCTTGTCTAATCCAAAATCACGCCTGACTATATCTTCTGCGACTTTAAGCAATGTTGATCCATGTCCTCTGTGCTGAAATGACGTTGAATCGCATTTCTTTCCAATATCGATCAACTGACCAAATACATGCAATTCACGTACAATTGCGCTGGGTTGTCCAGTGGACGTCCTTAATTCTTCCCGATGAGGATCATTTAGTTTCCTCAGTCTCAAAAATCCAAATAAACTTGAGGTGTCCTCATCCTCTAAACTTATAAAAGATTCAATACCATTGCAAGAAACGTAGTCGGTCCTTTTAAGGACTGGATTCACATTCGAATGCTTCAATCTGCGGAGCCCTGCCTCCCTACATCTGATACAATTGCATTTGAATCCTATTTCTTTCATTCTCTTCTGTAATATCTGTCGTATATTACCAGACTTAGGCCCACTAACAATATCATCCGAGTCTATTTCTCTTTGGATTCTCATTATTCTGACCCAGCTAGGCGTAATTCTCTTTATCTCGATCAATAAGTTGATGAATTCTTCGTCTGAAAATGAGGAATACGACCCTTTTTGATATAAACTATACAATCCGGTATTCTTCAAAACAAGTGTTGGGTATATTTTTAACATATCTGGCATAAGCCTTGGATCTTCAAACAGCGTCCTAAAGTATTGTAGGTCCTTATCAACTGTGGACCCAGGCAATCCAGGCATCATGTGAGCTACTATCTTATAACCCGCCTCTTTTGCTACTTGAAAGGCTTCAAAAACATCGGCTAGGGTATGCCCTCTATTCACCTTCTTATACATTTCATTATCTAAAGTCTGCACACCGATCTCTATGCGTGTTATCCCTAACTCCAGCATTATGTCGATATGTTGCCTTTTACAATAGTCTGGCTTAGTTTCTACGGTGAAACCGACGCACCTGCTTTTGCTTGTTTCATTGAGGACTTTTGCCTCTGTCAACGTATCTGATCGTGTTCGATCCCCGTTTAAAGCATCATAGCAATGCTTTACAAATTGACGTTGATAATCAAGAGGCATAAAGGGGAAGGTTCCTCCAACAATAACTAGTTCGATTTTGGAGACGTCATGACCCATCATGAGATAATGGTCTAATTTTGAAACTATTTGTGAACGTGCATCATAATCAACTTCTTGTGCCATTCTTGTTACTGGTTCTTTTCCCGTGTAACTCAATGGGGTGTTGAACTCTACTCCACCTGGACAATAAATACACCTCCCATGTGGACAATCAAATGGCTTGGCCATGATTGCTACAACTATAACTCCGGAGGCCGACTTAGTTGGTTTCTTTATTAGCATCTTACGATTTTTATCATTTGATGGCAGATGACTCATTATGTCTGTATATTTTGGAATAGTGCTTAACTGATATCTGGCTGAAATTTCCTTAACTAATTCGGATATTTCCTTACTAGAAATATTCGATTTCTGCTGTATGATCCTTGCAAGTTCGGCGCAGGCTTCTTTGTAGATAAGGTTGGTGGGCCCATGGATTACCAATCCTCCTGTCTTGGCCATATCGACGCTGAAATATCGTTTTATTTAATGCAATATAATTGATTAGATGGAGCATTCATCTAGTTGTACGTGTCTCTAACTCATACTACAATTCTTAAGATTAAACAAGGATGTTGTTGTCTCCCCTCAAAGTATTCGATAAACCGTTTAAATTAGAAGGAACCATCTAGTGTTAAGAGGTTTTTTAATTTAATAAATAATTCTTTTCTAATTATACTCAACTAATGAACTATATCTTTGACACAAAGATGAGGTTACATAGATTATCAATGATAATTCTCTTGTGATCAATCAGGTAGATTTTATTATTTCTAACAGAGTTTCATAGACTTTGCCAATACAACAGCTTTTTCGAGATCATCTTTCAGTAGTTCTTCGTTCTTGAATTTATCGTTGAAGTATATCAGATCTATTAACTTTCCCTTGTCCATATTCACAACCGTTGTACCATTTTCGCCTACGGCGGTGCCTGTATTTGTAAGGACTACAAGTCTATCCACTAAACTAAGGGATTTTGCCGCGCTTGAAATTTGAGCCAACGCTTTTGAATGGTCTTTGTTTACGACGACAGCGACCGCGATTTTAGACCCATAATTATCATTATAAACTACATCTATACTGTTACCCATGATATTGTCAATATTTACTCCAGTAACACTTCCTGTCTGTGTTGTATAGGTGAGTAAGTTTTTTATGGCGTCCCTCACATTAGATTCTAGAGCTTCAGTGCTCATGGAATTTTTTCTAATCCTTATGAATTCGGACAAAGGTATGTCCATTAAACTACCTCGAATCTTCAGACCAGGGTAGTTTCTCTTTATGGTATCGTCTATCGATACTTCATCGATAGTGAATGAGTTTCTCCTTGCTGCATTTTCTGTCGCATGGTATAGTATATTTAAAATGGATCTCACGTTCCTAAATTCTGGAAATTCGTCATAAATTACTCTAAGCCTTGATGCGAGCTCATTTTCATGCTCTGGGGTAAAATTATTTAACTTGTCATAATGTCTTATGTATTCAAATATGATATCGAGTAACTCGGTCACTGTGTTCGATCCAGCAAGATCTATCTTATAGTTCGCTTTTTCCATTCTATCAAATACTGAAGGATTTTCTTTCTTAATCTCGTTATATGATGCAGGAGTCATTATGAGCATTACCAACGAGGAAGGAACATGAGCATTTATCAAGGCCTTAATGAATTCAAGAGATTCTTTGTTTGAATCAAATTCATCGAATTGGAAGATTGTAAGTTTATTCAAAAGTCTAATATTCAAATTTGCAACTGCTGATAGACTGTTTATTACGCCTTCTAGTGTACGAACGTTAGCCGAATCTCTACTGAATTTGTCTCCTACAATTCCTTTAATAAGATCTATTTGTATTTCTGAGAATTCGTCATGTAGAACCTCATCTACATGATCGTAATTTATTGTTTCTTTGCCTTGTAATACCAATCTTGCTTTATCAGAGAAACTTTTACCTGCAATTCGGTCTGAAAGTCCGTATTTAAAGATCTTTCGCGCTGGACCGACATTCTTTTCAGCTTTGTACGATAACATACCAATTATTGCCTCGCGCATGGTAGCTACATCATCGTTACTAAATCCACCCAGTATGCTTTCATAGGTGTTGTAAATATCCCTCGGCGAAACTCTAGATAGATCTACATATGATGTGACAGTATTCGTAGATAGCTCTGGAAGACCACGAATATGCAACGCAAGATGAGTTTTGCCAGAACCTACGTCCTGAATCATAGTAATCAATCTAAAATCCTTGTCTGTAGGGTTACTGCTAAGCTTACTGTATAGATCTTCTATGCATGACAAGATAGCAGCTCTTGCTTGCTTATGGGTATTTCCACCTAGAATCTGACTGTCTACTAGTGCTGGCGTTGGACTGCTAGGATAAGGATTAATATCCAAAAAATAAGGGTACATAAAATTAAATCCCCCTCACAAATCCATGTAAGAGCCCTCTTACCATGATCCCCTCTGTTCCACCTGTAGAGAGTTCATATTCATCATGATAGGTGTTAGTCAGTTGTTCAACGAGATCGTAGAATTTATTGGATGATAAATTGTTTTTTGCACATATCTCATTTCTAACTTCTGAAAGTTCAGTCCATCCTAAGGAGTCTCTTGACTTACCAAGGGTTGTATCAAATTCACTTTTAAAATTATCTAAATGGATGGTAGAACTGTAAATGACAGGAGATTCCTTTCCCACGGTTTTTACAACATCATTTAAGGTTGTGCTTATCGTATTCTCCAAAGTCACTATTCGGGCTTGGGTATTACTGTCAAGAGAGCTAATTGCCTCAAAGATTAGTCTGAACTTGGGGTCGGTATTTCTGAGATATTCTATGTAGGCATGATTTCCCCATAAGTACTGAGACGTTCCTTTTTTTTCAAGGAATACTTGTCCAGTTTTCGCAAGATCGTCTAATACTCCATCAAGATTTATATCGGTAGTTGCGAATTCTTTCTTTAACTCTGACTTTTTTATTCCCGAGAATCCTGCAGACAGAATTCTTTCAAGGACCTTTCCCTCAGCGGACATGAGTTTGAGAATAAATTTTTTTATTTAAATCATTGTGTGACAGATTTGTAAACAGCGAGTCAAGAACTTTAAATCAAAAATAAGACTTTTTAAATGCCTACCTCGAAATAGAATAGGGATGATGATTACCAGATCTGAATCATGATGATAGCACTAGGGTAACTGACCATATCATTCTAAAAAAAAGCATGTTATCTTCAAAATTAGTTTACTTGAAATTACTAGAAATGTATTGTGGAATTATACGATTGTTTGCTGAAAAAGAAATAGATTGAGGTTGGTACCTACCAGATCATGCAAAAGAGGAACTTTAGCACCTTTAAGGAATTTATACACAATTTACACAGAGGTGAGATATCCGTAATAGATTTTGAGGGTAAGCCTCTTGCATGTATCCGGATTGACGATCAAAGATATGTCGAAATAATGGACAAGATTGCTGGCAAAAAACTTGCTGTAGATGTGGTGTTAGACATCTTCAATAATGAAACTGATGTCTTCGTCGACGTTGATATGACTTATTTGGATCACGATATTGAAGAAAACTATCTAATTCATGCGAATGACAAGAAAGAATTTTTTCAAGCATTGGCTACAACAGGATTGATAGCGATATTGCCAATTGATCCTTCTTCAGCTCCGAATAATATTTTCTTAATTCAGATTCCAAAGATAGAAGCCGCTAAAAAGGCATGGGATCAAATCGTAAGTATAACTTCGAAATCGCGATAGACTGAAATCATCAACGCTATCGCTTATCAGTGTTTGAAGTATGCGACGGCCGGGATTTGAACCCGGGTTACCAGATTGGCAATCTGATGTCCTAGACCAAACTGGACGACCGTCGCTCCATATCCTTCACAAATAATGTGATATTTTAAGTGTTACGAACCTACGAAAGTATCTTATTTCTTGAAGAAATTGCGCTAACTAATATCAAGGAGTTTATGTAGCCCCATATCTAAAAATCCAGCTACCTAGATGGACCTCAAACGACTATTATAATTTGCATTCGCGGTATAATAGATGTACTACAATGACGGGGGGGATAAAATTTGCTGAGGCGACTGCCATACTGTACTAGACGACTACGTCACAAATTACAGAGGAAGGTTATCAATCAAACAAGATAGCAATAAGAAGCGAGGGTAGGGCCTGTTTACGATAATATTTTCAATTGGATCTCGCATCATTTGAATATTATCCTGTCAATATGGAATTATGTCGATCTTATCAGGGTCATTGCAAAAACTGATTTTTGCTGTTTGACACATCGAAATATTTATTTTTAAAACTTCTATGCCTCCCTATGTTTCTGACTCGATTCAAAATCCAATCCCAACTATGATTTGAGAAAGCGATCTTGTTCGAATCATCTAACTATTCAGTATTTTTTAAGTGCTCAATTTACTGAACCTCGAATTTTCAAACTAGCCTAACATTTATGAGCATCAATAGTACAACCACGTGACTCGTCTCTTATAGTTCTTTACCACTAATGGGTAACCTTATTTATTATACGAGAATTATGGTGGTATAACCTCTCCTCTCGGACACATAATCATCGGTTAGCTCGTCAACTATAATGGTTATCGAAACTATATCGCCCTTAGCATACTTGGACGCATCTAACGTTACGTAATCATCGAGTATGTCCGAGCTCTTCAAACTTTCTTGGCTAACCTTAAAATGTACCTCCACGTTTGATAAAATCTGAAAAAGGCTTTCTTTGTTGAACATTCCTATCCTAACTGTTCTGCCTTCATCGGGTATTGCAGTTATTTTTAATCGAACCAATCCGGCAACATGTACAAGATATCTCTTTACACCATTTGCAGATACTTCGAAAGAAAACGGATAACCGGCAGTGTTTTCGGCCATTTTATTCACCCCATCAT
>JALZOS010000260.1 GCA_030913755.1 Thermoproteota archaeon
CTTACCTTCTGTTGAAAAGGGAACGGGAACAACCTTCATCTATCGGTTGATATCAGAATGATGCTTCTTACAGTAAGCCATTTTCTCCTGTACGTACGCCCAGTTATCCCTTTCTTCAGCGACTTCCCTCTTCAATGAAAACTAATCAATTCAGGGTTTGCAGCTTCTACAAATATGTTCTTAATATGGGTAAACGTATCATACAGGTTTGATACTTTGTTTAACATGTCTTCGTATCTAGGTCTTTCAAACTCGTCAGCATACAATACTTGAAGAACTCCATCGCTAAATTGCATTATTACGATCCCAAACGGAGAAGAACCAAATCCTGGGTCTATCCCCATCGCTTTCTGTGCGTATGTGTTAGTTGTCCTGTACTTTTTGCCTAACACTATGGCCCTTTCGATGTCGGCAGTGTGGAACGTGTTGCCGATAAGACCTAGATACTGCAGGTCGTATTCTCTTCCAAAACTAGGAGACTTCTTTGCCTTCTCTACTACATTATGGAACCGTAACTATTGATAGAGATTCAAGGTATGTGAAATATCAAAAGATTGTCGCCGTGCCTGTAGAGATTGAAGTACCCTCCCGAACTCGATCAACTGGTAAAGTTGGATATACTTGAAACTCTCGAAATGACATATTCTGAATGGGTTGAACAGTGTTATCGTGAAAGAATGAAAGAAATACTAACTGACCCTGCTGAGTTTGGCAAAGTTGTGTTATGGCACATCAGACGAGGTCATTGCTTCGAAGACGACGACCTCTAAACCATATTTTTTATACTTTTCGATTTAGGGAAGTTACTGGCTAAAAAATAAAAGAAAGAAATCAATGTTTTGTCATTAATTTCCTGCTTCTATAAGGGAGTTAATTTGTTCCTTTCTTAGAGGGATCTCACATTTTGTGTCGGATAGCAGATCTAAAAGACGTCCTATTATCTTGTTTAAATCTGCTCCTTGTGGTATTTCGACCATAAAATCAGCGACAATTGTTGAAATTTAAAGTTACCTGGATTTAGTTTAAGTGGTAGATTGGTTTATCATCATACTCCATACTACGGCAATGAGCATAACCACATTATTCCATCGTATGATGACTGTAACATTTAAGATTCAGGATCTCCAATTTGGGACGCTTGGAATGCTTGGGACGGATCATCTGGGTCTGAAGCCTCTTTTGTTGTTTTTTCTGTTGTAATACCTGTAGTAATTTTCTCTCCAGCGTTATGATTCTCAGATACTATTTCGTCAGATATTGTAGTATCTAGAGATTCAGATTCTTGAATAAGGTGCTTGTCTAGTCCTACATCCGTCCCATTTTCCTTAACCTTCACTTCGAGATCCAATTCGTATATTTTGCCTAACCTATCCAGTTTCCTTTTATCAAATAGGAGTTTCCTAGATGATCCATGGTGTTTTGATTTTACTGCTCCGAAAACATCTTTACAGATTTCAATTATTCCCTTTTGCGATATAGGACCAAACTCTACCGTGTCATAAGATAACGGCTTGTTGGGGATAAATACGCCTGGAAGTATCACAGGATCTGTAATCGTATCGTCACCCAATTTTATCACAACGTTTACTAGTGAAATCTATAAGTTGTGACCAAACTTCCCTTCAGGTATTTATCACAACTCACTTTCAGCCTTCCTCTGGATCTCCTTTATTGCATTCTGAATAATGCCCTTGAACTGTTTGTAAAAGATGTCGCCTGCAGGTGGCAGATTAGCTTCGACCATTCTTTCAACGATGACTCTCACTACCTGTTCCTTTAACTTTTGTGGAGTTATGAGGTCCGAATCATTCTCTTCCTTTGAATGAGAATCCAATGCCCGCGTAAAGGCGATAGCATTGGACAAATTCGAATCAACTGGAGCTGCATACTGCCCACCAAGCCTGCCGACAAGATATTCACTCAGAGGTACGGCGCTCCCGGAACCTGCGTGAATTTTATCAATGTGCCTTTTAACGGAATAGCGTCTACCTGACATCATCCCGCACGTTGTACAACTCCAATCCATGAGTACGCTGCACAACGCAGCGCGACCCAATTTTAAATTTATCCTAATGCCACGGCAGTCATCGGTCGTCCAGTGTCTGCCGAATTAGAGGTGGGAAGATTAACAGCGACGTCCCGACAAGTATACGCGGAGATAATGCATAATTTAAGAAAGCAAGTTCAGGGAGCGTTTATTGACCCTAAACACAAAGACGCGTCCGAGTGAGGGGAATTGAACTGTCAGCAATGGTGTCCTCTACCCTTCCCACCGTAGTCGATAAACTAAATGCCACGGCCGCGATAATTACTAGAAAACTCATTGATATATTGCAGGACCCAAATAAGAGAAAGAGGTTTTAAAATCGAAACCATGTAAAACAAGATAACGGCGATCGAACGGGGAAGTTAGCTCAAAACCGTATCCTATCTTGGAGGTGTGACCAATTCGTATATCCCAGTAGTAAGTCTCCTCCGCTGCTTACCTCCTTATGAAAAATGAGAGCAAAGTCAAAAGCTGAATCATAACTAAATTCAGCGTTGTACGCTTCGTTTACAACTCTTAAAACGGGTATAATTTCTGTTACAAAGCAAGAAAATTTTTATTCTGTTGCATATTTGTCAATTCCAAACCCCTATGGTTCTTAACCAGAAATCGATACATTAAAGAGGTCAGCAAGCCTAAGACGCTTATTTTGCCCTCATCAAAATTAACTTTTTAAGTTCTTCATTTTCTAGTAGTGTGTCTATGAGCTTGTTCAGCTCAAATTCAGGCAAGCCAGGTGGAGTTAGCAACGAGTCGATAGCCTTGAGCTTCCAATAATTATCAAGTGCGATCCCTAAAGTAGTTTGTAACCCATACAGTACCTTGCCAAGAGTTGTGAGGTAGTATTGTCCACCTTTTCTCACGAGCAACCCTTGTCTTGATAACCGCTCCATTTTTGAGTAATATTGCTTACGTGTCAAATTCATTGTGCTTAACAACATATCGGTTTTGCCAGAACTTAGAGCTACAGTATTAAAAAGTGTGAGTGCCTTATCATCAGATATCGCTTTCAACACATCAGAAATTTGAGGAGATCTGTTCATGCGCTTTTTATATTCTACTTCTTGTGATACTTCGCCTTGAATGAACATTGTCGATTGCGTCATGTCCAATTATACCATAATACCCGTCTATATAAACTTTCATGATATTGGGTCATTACAGCAATACCAAGCATGACAGGACAAGACTTAGCAATACTTATTAGACACAGCAGTGATTTAAAGTTAGGGCATATGCCGTCCTCTTCTGTCAGTTCCATAACCAGGATGAACTCATCAATTAAGGATCTTTTTACGATATTGTACGACTTATCCCCATTAGAATTAGAACTATTGTTTGTCTTGATATCCAAGAACGAACCTGTTTCACTTGAAACCCTTGCTAAAGATCTAGACAGAGATAAGACTACCATCTTTAGGTCTTTGCAAAAGATGGTTAATCTTCGAATATGCGAGAAAGATACTAAGACACTGAAGGAAGGAGGATGGTATCATGTGTATAAGGCAATGGATGTAGCAGCATTCAAGAAGGAAACCGAAAAAAGGGTAAAGGAAATAAAAGAAAGTTTCGATAGATTGCTAAAGAAATTTGAATCTGAACTTGATGAAACTATATCATCAGCCTATCGATGATTTTAAGATTCAATGAAAGATAAAGCTTAGAGTAATTTTTTTAACAAGCGGTATCTATACAGGTAAATCTTTTTGCAGGAACAATGGTTTAGTGTCCCTCTTCTTGAGTGATCTTGGTTCATCAAGACAGTTGTAGACATACATACATTACTGTGAGCGCTCTATATATCGATATTGTATTATAATGCCAATACCACCCAATATCTGTATGACAATGCCAAGACCTTTCGACATGTACT
>JALZOS010000267.1 GCA_030913755.1 Thermoproteota archaeon
CGATAATATTCATCTGTGACTAGAATCGATCTAAGTATCTTATTAGTTCTGATTTTTTCCTACAGTTCGAATTCTTCAAGTTTTTTTGTCCTTCAGTAACCACAATTTTAAGTGTATTTGTGTTAAATTCTAAAGTCAATAGTGTAAATTCTCGGTGGTGACATTGTTCAAACCGGCACTAACAATAGTGAAGCAAAGATCATCTAATATCAGACACTGGAGCCAATGACCGAACCAATAGGATGCAATTTTGGAGTTGCCTTTGGAAGCAATCAGTAATAGCACCAAGATCTGTGAGCAATCATAGAAATACCCTCTAACTATTTGCTACTTTGGTAAATGAATTGGAGGGAAAAACAATATTTCCAAAACCTTCTGGGTTTATTATCTTCGCTAGTATGGCTAATCCAGTAACTGTTCTTGGTCCCGGCTTGCTGAAATATGCGTTTGCGTTGACAGCATAAACTTCATTCCTTTGTACTGCTTCTAAAGAGTTCCATTTAGAATTATTATCTAGTAACTTTGCCTCTCTTAAGGTTCTGTCTACGTCAAACCCACAGGGCATTAGAATTATTTTATCGGGATTAAATTCGATAATTTGCTCTAGGGATATACGACGTGATGGCTGGCCTGTAGTGCTTAACCCGTTAGAACCTCCTGCAATATCTACCATTTGCGGAATCCAATGGCCGGCACTAAAGAAAGGCTCGATCCATTCTATGCAAACAACATTTGGATCGACTCTTTTTGTAGTATTGGCAATATCACTATTTTTTGCCTTTCTTCTTTCTCCGACTATCCCCTTTATATTATCAATTCTGTTCTTCAATGATTCTACTACTTTACTACCTTCATCTAATCTTCCAACTCTTTCTGCTACTTCCATTATGCTTGTCAAGATATCATCCAGATCATGAGGATCAAGAACTAGTACATCTGGGTCATATCCTAATACAGATTTTGCACGATCAATCTCTCGGGTAAATGGTGCACATACTTCACAAACACCTTGGGCAATAATAAGATCAGGTCTTGACTCCTTTAATTTTTGATCATCTATTATGTATATATCTCTCCCCGCCCCCAATAATCCTACTATTGCATTATCGATTTCCCTGCTAGTCATATTGGCAGTATCAAATGAAGAGTTTATAACCCGGGGTTTGCTCCTAGCGTCATTCGGGTAGTTACATTCATGTGTTACTCCTGTTATTTGATCTCCTGCGCCAACCTCATAAAGTATTTCGGTGGAACTTGGCAAAAATGAAGCTATCCTAGACCTCTTTCCTCCGCTCCTCTTTGCTCCCAACGACACAAAACAACTAAGATCACTAGAATATTTTAAACATATTCTACTGGGAATTATTTAACTATCCACGTATTGTCTGCTGTTATGCCCGTGTGCGCCTTGGAGACGACAATTTTTTTGATTTAATGGTTAGTCAGCCGGTTAGTCAGGCATTTCAATCATGAATGATGGAAGAGATTAATTATTGTTGTTTTCCGATCGTTGGGAGTACTCAAGAACTACCTATACATTTTTTGTGTGATGCTAGTCGTTATTTACACATTTTTCTGAAAGGAGGATCAGACTGATTGACAGATGAAGTAGAGTCAATTATGATCAGTCTATCCTGTGACTGGTCAGGTGGTTGATATTCATCCGTCGACTTAGAATATCTCTAAAACTCAAAGCCTCCTCCGTCAAAGCCTCCTCCGTCAAAGCCTCCTCCTTCAGAACCCATACCACCAGTATCTGTTGCATCGGATGCACCAGCATCAGCCTGGTTGTCTGTTCCGCCACTATCAGAAGCATCAGTACTGCTGCCACTATTGTCTACAGCTGCACTTTCGGATGGATTCATTGTCATTCCCATAAATGATATCATTGAAGTGAAAAACAGAACATTCATTATCCCAGAAAATAACATGAAAGGCATCCACATTCTGCTTGAGTCCATCTGAGTTTGGAGCTGCTGTTTGTCACCACTCTCATACAATTGTTGCAGTTTTTGCTTATTTTGTTCTAATTCCCCATGTTTGATACCTAGAAGATTCTTTCCTGTTTCGGTGATGGTGATTTTTACTTTTTTGCTTACAAAAAAACGTCTCTTCTCAACCATAGTTGCCAATCGTTGGGTGACTAAATCATTAACTATAGAACTAACCTCATCTTTGCCTTTTCTTACAGCACTAGAAATCTTATCAATTGAATCCATACCTCTGGCTATTGCTTCAAGGACCATGAAATGTGAAGGACTTTCGTTTATTTTTGAGCTCGCGGACATACTATATCATAGACAAAATCCTCATTTAAACATTCATAACCTATCCCTGCCAAACGGTTCAGGTTTCTCTCACTATAGCCGATCCGATATTTGCTATTGTAACTATGGCTATGGAGTGCCTAATAATAACCGGTATGATAATAGGAAATTTTCTCTTTTCTGGTGCGAATGACACAATTACTAGTAATAATGGAATTAATGCAACCGTATCAAGTATTTAGGATGTATCATGCTGATGAACCAATCTAATTAAATTTATCTGTCAGATATTGACATAATATCTGCGACTCCAAATGTTGAGTGTTATCCCGCAGAGATTGATACTAGGATTAGACCCTCGTGGTCGTAGACTCTACCTTTTAAAAAGGGTTTGTTCAACCCAAATACGAAATAAACAATAAAAGCATACCGGGCAGTCCACGCCGCATAAGCGACAGAGGTAACGAGGCTTTCAATACCAATTCCAGCTGATAGAACGTTCAGGTAAGTCCTGCTGACAACCATGGCAAGGGACGGAGAAGCATGCGAAAAAAGGCGCGATCATTCTCGTTATTCTCATCGTTACCTTTAACCCCTACAAATGACAAATATGGCGGAGTACATCCATCATGGTTAAGAGTTTATGGAAAACAGTTTTCAACAGAAGGATTTAGAATCTTGAACCAATTTAATTTTCATTTTTCCGGTAAGCTAATACAGCCATACAGGTTTTTGGCTGATGTCACCGAATCAGCGTCATTATCCCAATTTCTGGTAATGCGTAACGATTATATAATTATACATATAGAACCATGGTATGAAAGATGCAAGACTACTCAAAATATTAGTGGAGGAGAGAGCTATGGTCAAGGTACTGAAGACCATAGGCCAAGGAAGGGAATATCCCACGAGAGAATTGTTGACAAAGTTAGGAGCGTATGGGTACGGACACAAATTGCTTCTCAAGGCGCAGAAAAGAGGACTGGTAGACAGGAAGACTGTTAAAAACAAGGTCTTTAATAGACTAACTAGCGATGGAAAGAAGATAGTAATGATTGCAAAGGAAATAGGCGTCTAATCGAATACCAAACAAGTAGTAAAATAATTGGAGGCATTAAGTAATGCTGATGACAATTCCTCAATTTCTTGATACGATCAAGATGATTTGACCATCCTATGAGGAACAAAGTGGGAGTAAGTCTTTCTGAAATTATGTTTTACCTAACTTCAGTATCTGTTTAGGTAGCAATCTCTTTGATGGCACTTCAACCAGGCAAGACCAGGGGGTTTCGAGCCCCTAACAGTGTCACGATTTGATTTTGTAAGACTAAATTGATCTTGTATTGAATCGCCATTTGTTTAATATTCTGTTCGCATTGTGGGATTAAAGAGTAACAGATTATGAATCCTCCAAGTCTTTCTAATCTAATTCAGTAATAACGATCAATACTTAAAGCCCATCTGTATGTACT
>JALZOS010000298.1 GCA_030913755.1 Thermoproteota archaeon
CGTAACAACCTCGATAGTGTGACATCTCAATTGAATATCTAATGCTTCCGTTGTTATCTCTTGGAATCAAATGAAGTGATGGTCAGCACATTCATACGGACTACAGATTCTCGTCTACATCCCCATATTATCGTAGAGTCATTACACAAAAATTATTCATCCGTACTTTCCAGGGCATTAACACATTATCATTAGTTAGTATTTATATTGAATTATACCTTGGCATATTGTGCCGAAGACAGACAAAAAAACACATGCATACAGTGCTCAAAGGTATGAGAGCAAAAAGATAGAAAAGGCAAGGCGTCGTAGACGAAATGTGCCCAGAGTGTGACTTTTTTATTTGAATTGCGGGTTATCACGATGGTTCTGTGAAATTGTTAAAATAGATGTTAAAATAGAAAATCTTATAATGTGGCAGCCATTCTATGAGATTTTTACAGACATATATCAGTAGTTAAAAAACTTTTAGGACAATACCTATATATTAGAATAAACTATATATATTAGTAGCCAAATGTTTGGAATTTTTATGGTGAATAAGGCTGGTTAAAGACATTTCTCTATTCACGGATCGTTGTCCTCGATGTGGAAAAGGACCAATGGTTACTGATAACTCTAGCGGAGAAATGTTTTGTGGCAATTGCGGATTTGTCATAACTGAGAGAATAGAAGAAACAGGCCCGGAATGGAGAGCATTTTCAAAAGAAGAACACGAGGATAGGAGCAGGGCGGGCATTCCAACGTCCCTTGCTATGCACGACATGGGCCTAGCTACAATAATAGGACCCATTGATAAAGATGCCTCGGGCAAGCCCTTATCGGCATCAATGAAAAGTACGATAGAACGTTTGAGAACTTGGGATAGTAGAAGCCAGGTTCATGAACCCGTTGACAGAAATTTTAGACAGGCATTCAGCGAGCTCGACAGATTGAAGGATAAACTAGCCGTCGGAGATGCAGTTATAGAGAAAGCAGCTTATGTCTATAGAAAGGCATTAGAAAAGGGTCTTGTAAGAGGAAGATCCATATCAGCCTTAGTGGCAGCTGCCCTGTATGCAGCTTGTAGAGATACCGAAACTCCAAGAACATTGAAAGACATCGCAAATGCAAGTAATATCAAAAAGAAGGATGTGGCAAGATGTTATCGACTTCTTATAAGAGAATTAGATCTGAAGATGCCAGTAGTCGATCCTGTAAAATGTGTTGCCAGAATTGCAAGTAAAGCTGGTTTGTCGGAAAAGACCAAGAGAAAGGCTCTCGAAATCCTCAAGAAGGCCGAAGAAGGAAAGATTTCGGCTGGAAAGGATCCAATGGGTTTAGCCGCCGCGGCCTTGTACGTTGCTTGTGTCATGAACGGAGAGAATAAGACCCAGAAGGATGTTGCCGAGGCAGCAGGGGTTACAGAAGTAACTATCAGAAACAGGTACAAAGGGCTCAAACTTCACTTAAAACTATAGTGCTCATCAAAAAGTTACCCTATATTTTTGAATCCTTAACAACTTGCCTTAGGCTCAAGTCCGACGAACGAATAGTGTTGGTTTAAACGATTGGTTGTATTCAACCCAATAATGAGAAGTTTCTAATTAATAACAGCGTCGCTCTTTCGTCTATGTGCTGAAAAACTGGCGCACCCAGGATTCTTCATGGTCCAGAGCCCCATAGAATAAATCAAAGTTGTACGAGACTTGTTTACTGCACCTCAATAGTGGGCTCAGTGAAACCCATCCTGACAAGATACTCCTTTACATCGTGCCTATGATCACCTTGAAGCAGGATGAATCCGTCTTTAGCTGTACCACCGCAGGCCAATTTACTCTTAAGCTCTTTAGCAATGTGATGTATGTCACTTAACTTTGGATCTATTCCCTCGATGATAGTTGTTGTCTTTGAAAATCTTCTCTTCTCTAGTCTGACAACAATTCTAGTTTCTTCCTTATCAAGTTCACCGCATGCACAAAGGTCGTCTGGAAGGCCACATTTTTTGCATACCACAGCCATCTTTTTGTTAGTCTAGTTTCTTTTTTCCTATTATTAAGCATTGCCCGATGCTACTTGATCAAGTGCTCATTCTCATTTACTATAAGTAGAAATAACGCTGTCGTGGTTGAACTTACAAATAGGGCAACTTTTTTGTCAAATGGTAACTATCTTAAAATATTCATCGAGCAATAACGATGGTAGTAAATGTACAAGATTCAATCACCTTCAATTGAAGATCTAGGCAGAATGAATAAAGGAGAGCGACTTAATGTCATAAGAAAATTTCTTGCAGCCACTAGGCATAACAGATTGGTTGTACATCAAGAATTAATAAAGAGTACATTTGAATTGCCCCTTAGACCCCATCTTAGTACCCTTAATCAGATACACACCAGTAGTTTTTATGAATTTGTGGACAACTTCGCAAAGAATGGTTATCAAGACGAACTTTTGGAAGCAGTAAACGAGGAGGCCACTGCATTAGAAAGGATAATATCCACATATGAAAAAAGGATGGCTGCGAATATATCCGATCAATCTAATTGAATATATGATTGTAGGTGCTAAGAATATGTTGAATGTCTTCTGAAGAAAACGATAGAAGCAAAAAGTTTGGAATCAGATCTGCTGCAGACCTTCTCACAAGAGGAGGATCTCTCGTTCGCGAACCATGTGAGAGTTGCAATGGAGTCCAGATACAATTCGGGAATCAATTAACCTGTATAAATTGTACAAATACCAGTGAGGTCGAAAAGAGGGATAACGCTACTTCAAGGAGCACAAGTGACTACGACAAAGAGAAATACCGTGCGACAAACGAGCATAGTTCCAAGTTCATAGCGGACACTTTCGAGACCGAGTTTCATGATAGGATTTTTGCGACAGTAAAGGAAAGAATTTCGCACTTGGTTTCAGATTTAAAAATCAACGATACAGTATCGGAGGAATTGATCAGGGCACAACTAATAGAAACTTATTTGCGAATCTTAGACAGATTTGAAAAGATTTGAGATATTTGCAATGCCAAAACGGAATGTATTTAAGGCATATAGGTTGTCCGTATCGTAGGATGGGCGAAGGAAAGAAGAAGAATGCACCACTGCCGGCCTCAAGTGCAGGTTTGTTAAGATTCTTTGAGGACGAAACCAGGGGCGTAAAAGTCAAACCAGAAATAATACTTGGAGTAACAGGTGCACTCATAGGTATCTCCATCATCATTAGAATAGTATTTCCAGTGTAAAATGACAATTGAATGTTGTCCGTGAAGTAGATAGCGTTAGTAGTATACATAGACGTTGGTTTTTTACTCAAATTAATCCTTCATCTTACAAAACTTCCCTTATCGTCTATGAACTAACTGCGGCTATCATCGTCTGTGTATATCATTTACTAATACCTTTTAATGCCCTTGCCTTTGGTATTGATATTGCTTCAGCTATAAGTGTGGTTACAACAGGTATCTTTCTAGATTATGTTCTTTTGCGAGGAACACCAGTAAATAAAATTTCCAAGGTTATCCATGTTTCAGCATTTGCAAACTCACTATGGATTACTACAATAATATTAGGAATGGTAACGAATTTAATCTTGACAAAAAACACTGATGTATCTGCTTATATTATCT
>JALZOS010000338.1 GCA_030913755.1 Thermoproteota archaeon
GTGTCACAGGTTCGTTATTCATTGTTTGATATTTATCCAGTAAGACTAGTAGGTGGCCAATATGTTATTTGATTTTATAACAAGTACAATTGGTATGGCCTTTGGTCTTGCATATAGATGGTTAGAACAAAATGTAATAAGCTATATTCTGATCTTTGTCCGAGGTTTTGAGCATGCACTAGTCATGCTTACTGTGATTACTTTTTTACTAGTTATAGTATACATGATGATTAAACATGTAAAAAGATTGCCAAAATCCTATGGGATAGAAATTGTAGATATTTTTGGCAAAAAGATTATCCTTGAGGGCTTGAGGCTTAATTTTGTTACGTATGATGCTGCTAAAAGTTATTCACAGTTCTATACCAATTTGTATGGAAAGCGCTACCAATTTCATGTAGTCGGTCGTAATAGGATAGTAGATCCGGTTAATGAAATGGTTAACCTGCTGCCTCGTGAAAAAACTCATGGAGTAGGCCCGTCAGGCAAGAAGTTCTTTGGCCCAAACCGATAAGCGGTCTAATATTGTTTAGGGTATTTGGATAGCAGTGTAATAGTCAATCATGACAGCAGCAACATTTTCCTGTAATAACTGTAAGATAAAATTTCAGCTAATCGGAATATCCACACGAAGCAATCCAAGACATTGTCCATACTGTGGCGAGGAATCCATTAAAACAGATAATCTAATTTTTGGCTGAAGCTCCTTTGCGTTGAAGGAGAGTTAATTTAAAGTCTAATACTCGATATGGAATATAGTGTTAAAGATGAAATGTGCATATTGTGGAGAAAATATGATACTGGACAAAGAAACTGAACGGTTAGTATGGTACAAGCGTCAAGCTTGTGGATTGAGTAATACGGAATCAAAGAAAAGCATTACTTCTTGAGGGGAAAGTTTCGCTACCGTGATGAAACGATTACTAAACGAGAAAATCAATTCCTTCTTACCTCTGTACAGTCTGTCTAGGTGGGACTATCCAAAGTCATGCTCTAAATCCTAAAGCCATTCCATGACAAGACTCGCTATGCTCTTTAGCTTCAAATTCTTGGTCTTTCTTATCTATATCGAAAACTAGATTACAAGTATAGCATCTAATGAGCCTAACCATATCTAGTAGAACAACAACTGATAACTATTATAACGTATCATAAATATTTAGCATGGGCTTATTTGGCAATCGCAATAAGAAAAAAACGAGACAAAAGAATGACAAGAGTCCTACCTATGATGAAGCGCTTAGAACTGGTTCCTCAATTGGAAAATTAATAACAAATGTTTGGAATTCACAGAAAAATCCCGGCAAAGCATATATTCTTAATAGAAGAGTCCATCATGGAGAAGTTGGGATTTTACTAGGGTTATCAAATCTATTTAGAAAGTCTAGACCTGCTACCGCGGGGGTCTTCACTGGGCTTGGAGAAGTCCTATCAAAAGATGATATCGCGGACCAAGCTGAATGGTTTACGTTTAAGAAAAAGGAGAGCAAAAGGAACTCGGAAATGTCTACGAAAGGAATATCCACAACAGAAACTGAACGAAACGATAATGAAAAAGATAATATCGACTAATGTTGGAATCGAGGAAGTCAGTTCAAATTCTACTACCTTCTTTTTTGTTCGTAGACTTTTATTTTGATTTATTTTGTAATCCTTCCAATGAGGGGCACAAATGGAATATAACAGTTACAAACAACCTACAAACAAATTACAAACAAAGGAACGCACTACTTAATTATTTAGAGTACTTAGACTAGTATCACGTTCTTAGTGGTGTATTATTTGTATTATCCTTTAGTGGAATTTTAGGTCATTGAATTTGAGAGAAATTTGAGAGAAGTGCTATTACTCATGTCTTTGGTATCTTCCAATCTTAAATCTTGTGGTTAAATAAATTCAATATCACTACTGTACTGAACAATACTTGCTGATCTGCTCTATCGCGTCATAGCCGTCACCCCTCTTCCAATTAGTCCAAGAAGACATCTTGGCAAGTGGAATCATGCATGTCATATTAGTTTGACCCCTCTCTATTTCGTATTCTAGAATCAAGGAA
>JALZOS010000365.1 GCA_030913755.1 Thermoproteota archaeon
GTGACGCTCGTTCTCAGTATTGTCTTTCTTACTAGACATCAGTATTATCCCTGTGAATTGTAACAGTGCATAACTTTTATGTGTTTGTCCCAGCTAATTTGGTTGTATTTGATTTAATTATACTCCTCGATGTATAAGGCCATTCAATATTACGCTATGTAGGCCCCCAACAACGATCTAGAGTATGTAAATGAACAGCATATAATAAAGACAATTCTTCATAGTAAAGACTTAAGTAAATCTCTGATCGTAGTAGTGACACACCATAGATATTGATAGAGTCAGAGATACGTTGTGAAGTTTGTAACGAAAAGACACAATACCTTCGAATATTTCTTCGGAGACAGGCCTGTGGGAATTGTTACTATTTGATTAGAAATGACGAAGAGAGTGTTCTTAGGTTATTTTCAAAATACCTGACTGATCTTAATTAACTGGAACCGGAATGGAGGAGGATGCACGCATAAATTTCACACGCATTCTGGCTTATGCCGTGAACGAGGTACGTGAATTTCGTTAAGGTGGAGTTTTATTGATTACTTAACTTTGTTAATCTAGTTCTGCGTGTCAATGTATCAAAGTATTTTATTGTCGCTAAATTTTAAGGTAATTCTAGGAGTGACAGTGGGCTGACGAGATGTCGCCATTGTATCAATTGTGTTACCTTTCTTTTCAATTCTTTTTTATTGTATGCGCCGAGCTCATAGGGACTTCATACCACTCTATAGATCATATCAACCCCAATTCTAACCAATTTGGTACTAAGACTTTCTAAGTCGTGCCTTTGGATTAATTATCACAAAGTCAGACAAATTAATAACCCGGTCATAATGGGTCTGTATTGAAACCAGCTACTTTGTTTTACGGACAATTGGCATAGGTCTATAATCAGTGAACTTCGATCTATCACACCTAGTAAGGATTATGACCTGTGTCTTGGACCAATGTAATACTACTATTTATTTGTGTAATATTAGAAAGAATTGTTTTATATCTATTCATAGTTATAACGTAATACCTTGAGAAGTACTATGCGTTGTGATAGATGTGGACAGAAGACATACTCACTTCAGTATTGGTTTGACAAGATGGTTTGTAATAATTGCCACAACATATGTAGAGTGACATCAGAAATTATACTGGAAGCATCGGCTAACTAATACTCTTCATTTTCCTTTGTTAGCAACACTTTCAGCTAATGATATTGTTTTATTTTAACAAAAATAGTGGCTTTGAAATAAGGATTGAAGATTCTGGAAGTAACAAGAAAGATCTATTCTGTGGATATTAATCATGACTTTTCTTGTTGTTGTTTAGCTTCCCATATTGCAAACGTATTGTTCTCTGTATCCATACATACAGCAAAGAACCCGTATCCTCCGATTTCTGTTTTTGGGACAATAATCTTTCCACCTAATTCGTTTATCCTTTTCGAATATTCATCTATTGAAGGTACTCCCACGTAGTTTAAGATAGATTGTTGAGGATTCTGTCTCTTCATCAAACCTCCTGCTAGAGATTTGTCACTGCTATCTCCTGTCTGGGATATCATCCAATACTCCATAGAACCTTCAAACTTTTCTATCTTCCAGCCAAACAAGGTTGAGTAAAATTTTCTTGCACGGTCCACATCGTCTGCAGGGATCTCAAAATGCACTATAGCTGGATTCTTATTCTCCTCTTTCATTTCTACACTAGGTAGAAAAAGGTAGTATATTAACGGCTATGTCATTGCAGACGCTTGTTATCAAATTTATTCTGCTGAAGAAAAAAGAAAGATGAATTAACAAAGGTCGACGGCGCTACTAATGGAGAGACACTGGTTTGAAAACTCTTGTTAAAGAAAGTATACCGCCTACGAACCAAACAGATTGTTTAGAACCTGTGAATAATAAACAAGGACCAACTAAGAATCATATACTTGAAACTAGATTGTGAATAGCGTCAATTAGACTAGGCAAAAAGAAAAAGAGTAGAATGTATATAGCCGTTTGTTATCTAGCATTCATGCCTTTGTCGGGGATTTGAACAAGGCCTTTGCATTGATGTCCGTCGTAGGGAAGGATGATGCCCATATATTAATTAATAAAAGGAAAAGTGCCTTGTCAACCGGTTTCAGTCGTGTTGTCGGTATGGGTCATGTTCCTATTTATAGAACTTTTACTACCAAAGATAATCGCGTCACCGCCATCACCACCGTTACCAGCCTCGCCGCCACGCGGTTCATTACTACCGGTGCTACCTCCACATTCATTACCAATGATTTTCGCCAAACATGATCCGCCAGGACCAACGTCGCCAGCAATAGCCGGGCCGCCATCACCCCCATCACCACCGTTACCCCCTTTAGCAGAACATCTAATACATATGTCTGCAAATGCACCTGAATCTGCTATGATTACACCTGACGCTATGATTACACCTGACACAAGCATGGCTGCAAACACTATTATGGATGTACTTTTATTTAAAAATATTTAAAAATATACAGGAGGAATATATTTGAGGTTTTTAGACTATTTTTCTCCTATAAAAAACTGAATTGAATTAAAGTTAATTCTGCGAAGCTATCCTATACACAATAATCCTAACAAGTTACGATGTTTGATAGTTCAC
>JALZOS010000369.1 GCA_030913755.1 Thermoproteota archaeon
ATAAATATCCATTAAATTCATTACAAATGATTTCTAAGAAGTAAAAGACTGGATTCTAATATCAAATTTCAATAATTTCCGGATGAACCAATGTATTCCGTTTACCCGTTGTGTCTGTTTACCTCAATGGGAAATGGACATTTAAATCATTGCGTCCAAATTCACATAAATCAACCAGATTGAGCCATTAGTTATCTCTTAAATTCACGCTGCATAATCATACTAATGAAAGTTTTCAGATGAGTTCAATATAAGGAAGGTTTAATAACGGTGGACAGATTTTTTCTGGTCTGTACTTATGCCTAAATTCAAATCAACTCAAGATATTATTAGGATAATAGGAAATAAAGATCAAATTCGTAATTTTGGTGTCATTGCTCACGTCGACCATGGAAAAACTACTATGAGCGACAGCCTACTGGCTGCGTCCGGAATAATCTCTCCGAGTGTTGCAGGTCAAGCATTAGCTCTAGACTCCATGAAGCTAGAGCAAAATAGGCAGATGACCATAAGAGGCGCTAATGTCACTCTCTTCTACGAACTCGAAGGCAAAGACTATGTAATTAATATGATAGATACCCCCGGCCACATCGATTTTACAGGCAGGGTTACCCGTGCTTTGAGAGCTATAGACGGTGTTGTAGTGGTGTCAGACTCGGTAGAGGGAATTATGACCCAAACTGAGACTGTAACGCGACAGGCTCTAGAGGAGAGAGTTCGTCCTGTTCTTTATATCAATAAGATCGACAGGTTAGTCAAAGAACTGAGATTAGACCCACCGGCTATGCAAAAATGGTTATCCAACATTATTGCAGAGTTCAACAAATTAATAGACATTTATGCAGAGCCAGAGATCAAGGAAAAGTGGAAGGTCAGCATTCAGGGAAATAGCGTGGCGTTCGGTTCGGCTAAAGATAGATGGGGTTTTAATTACAACACAGTCCAGAAGAAGGGGATCAGTTTCAAGGATGTATATGATGCATACACCTCAGACAACCCAAATCTAATTAAAGAACTCTCAGAGAAGGCACCTTTGCATGATGCAATATTAGGCATGGTTGTGCAACATCATCCGCCGCCTCACGTGGCACAGCGATACAGAATACCAAAAATCTGGCCAGGTGATTTGGATTCGGACATCGGTAAAGCATTGCTGGCATGTGACGAAAATGGTCCTATTATTATGATGGTTACGACCATCAACGTGGATCAACAGGCCGGACGGGTAGCAACGGGAAGGTTATTTTCTGGAACTGTCAAAGACGGAGATGAGCTTTATCTGCTCGACGCAAAGAGAACTGGCAAAGTCCAGTCTGTCAATATATACATGGGTAACACCCGCGAGCTAGTAAATATAATACCTGCTGGCAACATTCCTGCTCTGCTGGGCCTGGATTATGCTGTCGCAGGAGAAACACTCTCATCTGTAAAGACCATTCCTGCTTTTGAATCAATAAAATATGTATCAGAACCGGTTGTTACTATAGCGGTAGAACCAAAACATCCAAAAGACTTACCCAAACTTGTAGAAGCATTAAGGAGAATAACTGTAGAAGATCCCAATCTCATAATAAAGATCAATGAAGAATCAGGAGAGACACTGATGGCAGGAATGGGTGTACTTCATCTCGAAATTGCAACATCTCTTTTGCAAGAAGCGGGACTTGATATTACAACTACTCAACCATTAATCAACTATAGGGAAACAATTAGATCGAGTGCTGGACCAATAATGAGTAAATCACCAAATAGGCATAATAAGATATTCATGCGAGTGGAGCCACTCGGAGAGGATATCATTGAATTGATAAAGACTGGCCATATAAAGGAAGATCTGGATAAAAAGGAAATGGCAAAGATCCTACGAGCTAAAGGATGGGAGGCCAATGAGGCTAAAAAAGTTGCAGCCGTGGATCCATCGGGCAATTTGCTCGTTGATGAAACCAAAGGTGTTCAGTTCATACAGGAGTCAATGGATTCTATCAGATCAGGCTTTGACGATGTTGTTCATGAAGGTCCGCTGGCACGCGAAACAGTTAGAGGTCTCAAGTTTGTTCTGCATCATTTTGTTCCCCATGAAGATCCTGCCCATAGGGGATTGGCACAATTAATGCCTGCCACAAGGAGGGCTATGCTTGGTTCTATGCTAATTGCCGATCCTGTTTTACTCGAACCCATCCTGGGGATCGAGATAAAATGTCCTCAGGAACAGATTGGGACGGTCGCCGGTATATTATCTGGTAAGAGGGGTAAATTACTTAATGTGGACCAGAAAGGCGTTATCTCGATTATCCAAGGAGAAGTGCCAGCTTCAGAAACCTTTGATTTATCAGAAATTATGCGTGGAGGAACTGCAGGGAAAGCGTTATGGAACACCTACTTCAAGACATGGCAGCCCGTTCCCCAGTCGTTGATCAAATCGATTATCGCAGACATAAGGAAAAGGAAGGGACTGAATCCGGAGCCACCGTCTGCAGACGAGTTCATTGACAAGGAGTGAACGTATCTAAAAACTACCTCATGTCATTTATTAAATACTCTCTCCTCATTATTTAGACTGTATACCTACAGCGGGCTTCATGACTGTTTCTTCACGAAGGTTTCTCGCGACGGTTCTTCAATGGAGAATTACATTTCCTTTTGATGAAAGTTGAAAGGATCTCCATTTTCAGGGTATAGAAAATTAATAAGTATGAAATCTTTTTAATAAAACCTATAAAGCAAAATGTAGAATTTATATAGAAGGAGTCATTATAATAGAATAATCACAAAAATCTGGGGCGAAAGAAAGCGTACAACAAAGAAACATGTAGGGGCTGTGGTAATCGGCTTGTACCCAAAATTAGATGCGGCGATTGTAATGAATACACCAATTGGTCATGCCCTGCATGTGAACGTATCGAAGACGTTACTCATGTTCATTACGATTGCAAAGAAGTGGTGGAACGTATTGCCACCTGTAGAGTGCATTCAAAAATTCTCGATAAAAAATAATTAAGCTCTAGTAGATTGCAAAGCGTGGTTAATTGACAACTTTTTCTCCAGACTGACATAGTAGCAATCCTCATTATGCAAGTCGATATGATTTCATATTATAGTCAGACTTAAATTTTGAAAAACCGTCAAGTCTTCAAAAAGTAAACAATTCTGAACACACAGTTAGCTATATTTTGTTACCTTTAGGGGTATCAGTATGTCTTTTAGAACGGACAGGACAGCTGTCGCGTTCAACTTCTACGTAGATCTTTGAGGGGGTAGCGAGGTTAAGAACTTGCTTTACTCTCTCTTCTATAGTGTCTATGACAAGTTCTATGCTGTCTGTATTCATATTATCAGCTAGGCTTACATCCATCGCAACCAGAACATCTTTAGGCCCAAAATGCATGGTCCGAAGTGAGATGACACGATTGACTTCTGGTATGCTGAGAACGGATTCAATTATTCTGTTGTAATCTCTCTTTGAGATAGCCTCACCTATCAAAAGAGCCCTGTTTTCTTTGGCGAGGAAGAAAGCAAATAGCATCAGTACAATTCCTATTGCGACAGAACTTAGCGCATCGTATATCGTATTTCCAGTCACTTCCGACAAGTATAGCCCAACAGCGGCGATACCCAGACCTAGGAGAGCAGCCGAATCTTCAACCATTACTGTAAGGATTGTCGGATCTTTGCTTTCCTGAAACTCTGTCAGAAGCATTCCCAAAGAGAATTTTTCTCCCCTCAACTCAATAGTCTGTCTGAATAACTTGAAAGCAATTCTGAGTGCATTCCCTTCAAAAACTGCAGAAATAAGAAGAATGACGTAGCTTACACCCACATTCTCTATATGGGCTATTGGATTATACAAGGAACCGAATCCCTTTTCCAAGGAAAGTATTCCAGATATGCCAAACAGCAATGTGGCTCCCGACAAAGGACCAGAAGAACTGCTCTTTTCCAAATCCGAACGGGTGCCTCTCGCTGGGAACCTTTGTGCTTGTTCTAATGCCAATTAACAATAACACCTGATTAAAAGTATCAGAAAAGGAGTGGTAGGTTTCAGACCACATAGCGCTACTTCCAGTCATTACGGCAGCTATCATCTTAGCTATGGCTATTCCAAGGTTGCCGAAAAGCGCAGTGTAAACTGCCTTTTTGGAGCCGGCGACCAATTATTTTCTCCTAAATTGGTTGAATCCACTCTTCTGTCTCAACGAGAAGAAACATGAAATTAAAGATCAGTGATCTCCTTCATAAAGATATTCTGATCCCCAGTGGAAAATATACTTAGGTCTATCTCGGCACCTTGAGACATAACTTCTTTCAATAGCTTTGCGGCGCCTTCTTCATTCCACCAGTGCTCACCAAATCTATCTTTTAAGTATGTTTCTAACTCGGCGGCCCTAGATGCGGCCATTAGATAACTTGGCACGTACATGATAGCTTCTGGAAGAATATGATGTAACATCCAGTACTGGCCAGGAATTTTAAATCCAGTATACTTTTTGATCAATCGCTCATAAAGTTGACTAGCTTGATCAATAGATAAGCCCTTCCTCCAATATTCGAGCTTCATAAGGGAATTGGCCGAATAAAACGTGACAAAAAATAATTCCATAAATTTGTTCCTTTCGACAAGTTTATCTAAAAGTTTCTCGTCCCGTATGCCTAACACAGAATTCAGATACAAAGGGTTCATAGTTAGCCGTTCAAGAAAAATTGAAAATATCTCTGCAATTCCCATTGGAAATTTGTATTTGTTAGCATAACTTAGATTAGTGTCTATGGTTGCGGCATGTACTGCGTGTCCTGTTTCGTGGTAACAGCCTTGAAGATCAAAGTAGGGACTTTCACTCTTGTACAAAACCCTGATGTCATTCGGGATTTTGACAAAGAAGCATATAGGTGAAGGGTATTTTGTCGGCCGATCCTCTACATCAAAAGATATCGCAGAAAAATCAAATCCCATTGACTTTAGTGTCCTTTTAACAGCCATTATTGGGTCTACTTTGGCAAAGGGTTTTTCCACATCCCTAAAAATTCGGTTTCGGAAATAATAAAAATCGTCGTAATATTCCGGTGCTCTTCCAATAATCTGTGAAGCTAGTGACATGGAGCGAGCGAAGGGCCGTCTTGCACCCTCTCCCATCTTAGTGACAAGTTCCTTTAATTGGGAATACGTGACTCCCTCACTTTCAAGGTAGCCCGACAAAGGATCAATCTTTGAGCGAAAACTATTCTTAACTAAAAGATTATCCTTTTTTGATAACCAGGAATATACATTTCTTATCATGTTGAATCTTTTTTCAATGATAGGTGCAATATAATGGGTTTTTGCAATGAATTCGTCGAAGACAGATTTTCTTGCCTTGCCGTCGTCTTCTGCACTGTTAAATTGTCTCCAGGTATTCCAGTTAACTCGTGCATTCTTAAGTCTGTGTTTGGTATTACTACTGATTATCTTCTCCCTTCTCAAACGGTGCAGCCTAAGTTCAAGATTTTTTGTTTTAGCATCCGCTATCGTCTCAATGGCTGATAAATAGAGTAAACGAGGCTCAGAAAAGAATTCGACGAAAATCTCAGCGTTTTGCATAGCCATTGAAGATAGACGCTTTAGAACCTTTTCGCTGTGACTAAGGCCAGCATATTGCCTGAATGTTTCATCGGAAATGGCAACGGAAATGGCCTCATCTATCACACACCAGTTGTCTATTTTCACGGATAAATCAACTTTATCACAATTAACATTTCCAGATGTATAATAATTATTCCTATTATGTGAAATGGGTTAGGATACTTGTCGTCTCAAGTATTGTGATGCCAAAAATATCTGTCGACAAAGACTTTTCTCTCCCTATTCAGAATTATTGTAGATTGAGTATGTTAGCGACTGAATTGAAATAGCCACAAAATCAGCTCGACTCAATTTAATGTACATTGATTTCTTCCTTCGAGTCTCCATGAAGGAAGATGGAATAAAGTACTAGAAAGCAATGATACAATGTTTAGAAAATATTACTACAAGGTTATCCAATTATGACAGTATGATTTAACGTGATGTACTTGACATGATTTTTGATGGCGAATTTTACTAATCACTGGGTTAAGGAGACGAAGAAAGACACTTCAGGTAAAATTAGGGAGACGTTGCGTTCAGCAAAACCACTAAAGCCTACCATGGAATCAGCAAAGAACAGGTTGGGAATACAAACGCAAAAATTGGATGCTCTATTTGAAAAATTGAAAGCGAAAGATCGTTCGCTCTTTACTCAGATTGTTACTCAATTACAGCATCACGAGGGACCTCATAGTAAGATGCTTTCAAATGAACTATCTCAAGTGAGAAGAACAATGAAAACTGTTTCGCAACTCAAATTGTCTCTTGAGCAGGTCCATATGAGGCTTGAATCAACCATAAACTTGGGCGATGCTATGGCCGCATTAAAACCTGCAGTAGGTACTTTATCTACGGTAAAAACTGGATTGAGTGGTGTGATGCCGAACGTTGATACTGAATTAGGGGAAATAAACGACATATTTGGTGATATAATGATGAATGCAAATACAGCAGGTGAAGTAGGGTTTGCATTAAACCCCGGAGCCGGTGAAGACGTTGACAATATTCTTTCGGAAGCAAGTGCTATTGCAGAACAGAGAGTGACTGATAACTTTCCGGATGTGCCACTTGGATCCTTCGGCAACGGATCCTTCAACAACTCTAGGTCTTCAATTGGGGAACATTCGCAATAGATCCCCTAATTGGGTTGCCATGATCGTATCTTTATGAAAGGTTTCTACAATATGAACTGTTTTTCATATTCTTTTTTCATCTGATTAGTTCACTAAAACTATCTACACGACTATTTTTGATAGCACTCGCACATGAGACGTTTCGCAAGACAAGAACTAGGTAAGCATGTGGGTACTTTCGGCAGGGTGAGAAAAAATTGGGCAAGAAAAATCAACAGACAAGAAAAAATGACCTCTGCTACGTGGGTCTCGCAAAATATTCTAAAGAAGGGAACTGGCAAGCCAAAATTAAAGACCCTGAAGCATGATCAATTGGGCAGTAAATAATTTAATGGTGAGCCCGATATCAAGATAGGGGAGTAAAAAACACGGGTTCACAAGAATACAATGAAGGTAACCGCCTTGTAAGCGGCGTCATAGTATTGTCGACCTTCCCATCTGAGGACGTTGCAAAAAAAGTTGCGCAGGGATTGTTAGAAAGAAAATTGTGCGCATGTGTAAACATTGTGAAGGTGGGTTCAATGTACACCTGGAAGGGAAAAATAGAGGACGAACAAGAATTTCTTTGCTTCTTCAAAACTACGACTATTAAATTAAGACAACTCAAAGAAGAAATCAGGAAGGTGCATCCGTATGAGGTTCCTGAAATAGTTGAACTTGAAATGAAATCTGCGTCCAGTGATTACTTGAGCTGGATGGTTGATGCCACCTTGTCTTCACCCTGACATTCCAATCAATTTTTGTAAGTAGTTTTCGTAGGTGTTCCCTTTCTTTACCTTATAGCAAATCTTAAAAGGGCAACAATTCCTCCCAGAGAAGATATCCTGAGGCCAATATCGGTGGACGAGTCCATTCCATAAGTTCTCGCTCCCAAACCCTCTACCGTGTTCAATAGAAGTACTATCTCCTCCTCAGTGGCATTCTGAAAAACTGTGTCAGAGTACAAAAGGTACTGTATTGCTTTCAGCTTGCTAGCTTGATTTACCTCCTTCATCCCTATTGCAAATTTTGGTTCCCCTTTACTCACGAGATAAAATACTTGATCGAGGACAGTGGAGACGGTACCAAGCTTGGTATCCTTCATTACTTCCCTTAAAGAATCGGATCGAAGCGAGACATGAATGCCATCCTCTCCTGCAACATCGACCCCCTCTATAATTTTAGTTCTTATTTTATTGCTACCACTACTCTCCATGTGCGTAAAGAAAAAATTATGAAACCTCCGTTTCGTCTCTCCAGGTCCAAACATGATCACAGTCTGGTTTGCTATATTGCTTGTCAAAATGCTTTGGGCGGCAGCCACAACTTCTTCAAAGAAAGTTTCGATGTTAGGATTGAGCTTTTTTGAGCCACTATATCTCTTGCCACTCTGACCAGAATATATATTCGGCAAAATCTTCAGATGAGTTCCTGTTACTGATGCTACAGCTGCTTCTTGTGTGTCAATCGCAACTAGAATGAAAGTTGAATTTTCGATTGATTTACTGATTATCTCGAATTCGGATTCCTTCCAGAGTCTGTTCTTGTCGAGGGTCACCATGTCCCCGACTGATATTGCTACAGAATGATGCTGTCCCTTGGGCACTAGATCATTATCGGAGTTTATAATGACGCCTCCCACCCTTAATCTGCCAACGGAACCATCAAAACTAACAGTCTGAACTTTTATCAAAATTCTGACTCTGATGCGTTCTCCTTTGTCGGGTCTTGCATATTCCTTGACTTGCTTAATAACTCGCGTGGTCTCGGCAATTAGCGTATCTTCAATGTCGATTATTCTTCTAAGCGTGAAGAGATCATCAGGGTCTTGAGGAATAATTATCTGGGCCTTACCTGAAGAACCTTTGGCCTCTTTGATAATCATAGAAATTCTTCAATAATTTATAGGATATTGGATTAAAATATTCACGCCATTTTATTCATTTACTCATTCACAGCTTAACTCAACAATGGCTCATTCGGGTAATTCTTGTCCAGCTGTCTCGATCTTTTTACTGCCACTTCTATCTGAACTCCTTGTCTCATCATTTTTAATCTGAGATGAGTTCAAATAATCCTCAACCCACTCCTGCGTAATTACACCCGATTCTACAAGGTTCACCAGCGCGTTAGGTGACGCATCTCCGCTCACTTTTCCCGTCTTTCTTCTAGTTTGTCGCCATCTTAACTGCGTATTGCCGCTCTTAGATGAGTAAATGATTCCAAGAATCTCCTTAGCATTAACGAATGTTATTTCGCGCATTTTTTTGAGGGTAACCTTATCAGCAGCTTCGATGTAAATAGCTCCGGGTCCTTCTTCGCGTTCGGGGAATACTTCAAAGTCTTGCAGATAGGATTCTGGTATAAAGGATCTGCAAGTACTAAATATGATATACTTCCTAAAGCCCTCAAGAGAGCAGGTTGCTTCTATTCGAACCAATCTCATTATGAGAAGTACTGCGCCATTTATCAAGGTTCTGACATATGGATACTTACCTGCGTAAAGCTAGAGTATGGCGATCTTGAGTTGAAAAAAGATAAGAACATAGGAGAATACAAGGAAGGCTATGAGAATATTCTTGACTTTAAGGTTCTCACTTTGGTTAAACATCGATGGACAAACTCCAAACTCAAGATCTACTTCATTTTTTGTCAGTAGGGCTACTTTCGTCATCGTTTGTCCACTACTATAACTTATAAGGTGGAATAAAAACAACGTCATAGCCAAGGATATATCTCACACATCGTATTCATTGGTTCGTAAAGATAAGACCGATCTTAAC
>JALZOS010000376.1 GCA_030913755.1 Thermoproteota archaeon
GTTAAAATTCATAGTCTATTCCTAATCCACTTTGTCTCAAGGGATATAGCGGAATGATATCTCTTATTTTCGATTCGGCATTCACGGCTTGGGAATATAGTACCACCCGGATGTTTGCGACATCATATACCTAAAAACTACTCAAACAAGATAAAATAACTAGCTCTACTTATGGAGAGGGAGTCTAGTATAAGAAACAAAATGCGAAGATATCCATTTTAAGATATTTTATTAGGCAGACAATTGGATATTAAATATGAATGGGTTCGGTAAAGGTATGGATTTTCCCAAGCTGAAGATAACCAAGAAGCCACGAGGGTTCAGGAGAATAAAGACAAAGGAATACTGATTTTACTTTGCTTTGCTGGTTCGTAGTAAAGTATAACCAGACCGGAATTAAATGTCTTAGTTTTTATAAGTTTCAGGTTAAGCGTAGCCTTTATGCCTTTGAATAAAAAGTTTTCCTATCAGGAACAAAACCGATAATGCAGTTACCTTTTGGCGCCAGAATCTTGACTACTGTCTAATAATCTAAGCCACCCGCTACCTTGATTTTAATCATTCACATTGTAATTTCTCTTTTGCTTCCCTAGCGCTGCGCCAATACATTAGGACAGTATATGCTGCATCGCAAATGAATATGGCGAGATAAAGATAGGGCATCAGATAAGAGCCCTGCGAGATAGGCTGGTATAGGTAAAATGCCAGGCTGCTAACGCCAGAGCCTAGCATCTTAAAAAGAGCGATATACACCGACTGTCCTCTAAGGTCATCTCTGCTGAAAAACATCCACAGGAACAGAACAGACATCATCAAGTTCTGTCCAAACGCTGCGTATGCGCCTTGCCAATCCTGAAATTCATAGGTGACAAATAGTATCGAACAGAATGACATTACTAATGCAAATGTGAATATGAGATAGAATTGGCCTACAGAGAATTTTGAAAATTCTTTTTTGCCAAACTTTAGGAATTGAAATACAATAATGACATCTAGGGCGAACCAAGCATAATTTATGTAAAGTTGTGGTGGCGAGTGTGGATGAAGAAAAGCGAATATTGCCTCCCAAGAAATGTTTGCGCAAAGAGCTGCCAGCGGCATCCCATATGTTCTATCTTTGAATCCCTGTCTGATAATTAGAACATAAGCAAGGGACCAAAAAATCCCACCCACAATCATTAATTCAGTATACAATTTTTATGCATCCAGCTCTCTTCTTGACACGTATTTTTTCGTGTGATAAGGCAGGTGGAGCCATTAAAAGCGGGGGCAAGATGGTAAAGTAACAGGAAGAATCCAAATTATCTTGCTACAATTGTTTTTACCGTCTCGTTTTACCTTCACTTTTGCTTTATTGCTGCTCCATCCCAGTCTTCATTTCCCTAAGTTTCCTAACACGGTTTTCGACTGGTGGATGTGTAGAGAAAAGATTAGCGATAGAATTTCCGGATAGGACAGGAATAATGAAGAACGCATTCAATTTCTGTACTCGCTCTATCTCTCTTGGTGGAATCTTATCCATCTTACCACTTATCTTGAGAAGCGCATCGGCCAGTTTATCTGGATTTCCAGTCATCGCAGCCCCGCCTCTATCTGCGGCATATTCTCTGTACCTGGATATTGCTCTAATGATTAGGAAACTTACAATCCATGTTACTATTGCAACTATTATTACGACTGCAGTCGTACCCGCACTGTTTCTATTTCTACCTTGGAATCCGCCAAAAATCCCAAACTGAGCAAGATACCAAGCAACAGTAGAAAATACGCTAGCTAGCGTTAATACTAGAATATCTCTGCTCCTAACATGGATCAATTCATGTCCAATTACAGCTTCAAGCTCGTCATCGTCCAGTAAATTCAAGATTCCGCTTGTTACTGCCACTAGAGAACTCTTGGGACTCTTTCCTGTGGCAAAGGCATTCGGTACCTGAGAATTAACTACAGCTACTTTTGGTTTTGGGATTCCGTTTTTACTAGCAAGTCTTTCAATTATTTCATGAAGCTTAGGATATTCGTCCTTTGATACTATCTTCGCACCAGAAGTCCAGAGTACAATCTTATCGGAGAAATACCATTGTGCCAGAATCATTGCGGAAGCAATTATCGCTAGCGGTATGTATCCTACTCCAAGATAATGAAGTATGCTTAAGAATAAGATATATAGTATTCCCAGCATTATGAAACTCAGAGTCATTCGAGCACTGAGTCCAATATCTCTTTTCAACCTGGTAGACATCTATTTCTTGCTTCTTTAATTATATTACATCGTTTTCCATAAATAAACTAATGTATCAAGTATTCTTCTGGAAACATGAGAATACTTGTGCCCATGATAAGGAATTCAAGAGAATATTTGTCGACTGAAATCAGTAATATGTTTGAAGAAATTTCACCCAAGTGGTTTTTTTCGCTAGGGCTCCCATACTCCCGTTGATATAGGGCTTCCTTGTAGATTATAGTGTACGGGAGCTGCAATAGGAAAGTAATTGGAGTACCTGACTCTTGTGATAATGTCTGGCATATAGAAAAGAAGTGAATACCTACGCATATTCAAAAAATTGGATATATTAGTAAAATGTCCATATTGTTCTGTGGCAGGGGCTAGGTGTAACCGCATAATTTTATCCCATATGCTGTACTGCGGTTGCATGGACAGATAGAGTAACAGAATATCCCCCACCTTCACTGAAATTTAGGGTTTCATTTGATCTATTGACTAGTGCAATATCTGTTATGCCCTGGGGTAACTCTGAGTGATATAAGCATGACTTTCCTCCCACAGATAGGTCTATGTTTTTACCATCAAGGGTACCGTTGGTAATGGGGTTTCCAATATCTAAAGTGTTTAGATTAGGCGCAATCCCCGTTACTATAGCTGTCTTTGGATTTCCATCTTCATTACATGGAACTTTCAGTGCAATATGGCTGTGTCCTTCCACGCTAGTGGCAAATGGAGTAAAGTCCATAAGCAATAGGTAATCTCCATGAGCCAATTGACCTGTTAAAGAAATGTGCTCCGAGATAATGAGATTGTCAATGGCATGAGCTGCATGCTCCTGTGATGTATTATTGGCCATCCCTTCCATTGACTGACTATATGCTTCATCCATCCCTGAAAGAGCTGCGACAGTTACTATTATTATTATTATTAATAAACTCGATGCCGAATATTTCTTATCTTCAAGTTTATCGCTATTCATTGTAAATAATGATAGTTAAAGAAGCATACTTAATATAATTTGTCTTTACCTAGCGTGGATTGGCTAGTATACATATAGACTTCATGGAAAGAAGCATGGTACTTGTATCAATTTACAATTGTAAAGTCCTAGTGTTATATTTGTGGTTGTATGTTCATGATTGACGCATAACTTCAATGTAAACGACAATTTGTGTTAGGATGTAATATGGACAGTCTTCAAATCGGTGAATCTCTCTACCCTCATGGCCGGATTTGATCCAACTGATAATTCAAAATCATCATAAGTTATCTCAGAATTTGGCGAGCCACTGAGTGGTACAAGTATGTAACTCTCCTTATGATAACACGGTCGGCTGTATGGTAGATAATGGCTTGCTTGTACCAATCATAATATTAATAATAGTAATATCTTAAGAAGTATGGAAATACAATCTAAGAAGAAGGTACTTCCGCTGGTTGCAATACTTGGAATATTCCTAATGTTGATGTTATCGACTTCCATGGCGTTACCAGCGCAAGCATCGGCAATCACCTTCAACAAATCGAACTTTCACGATCCGCTGAAAATTGACAATAAGTACTTCCCCTTGAAGCCTGGGGCTACAATGATCTACAACGGTACCGACGAGGACGGCGAGCCTACTCGCGACGAGTTCTCAGTCACCAACGATACAAAAGTGATCCTCGGTATAACTACACGCGTAGTTCACGACAACGCCTACGTGAAAAGCGATCTGGAAGAAACTACTGATGACTGGTTCGCACAGGACAATGACGGAAATGTCTGGTACATGGGAGAATTTACAACTGAACTTCCTAGCAAGAGCCATAAAGGTTCCTGGGAAGCAGGAGTGAAAGGAGCTAAGGCCGGAATAATCATGGAGGCGCAACCGAAGGTCGGAGATAAGTATCAGCAAGAGGTAGCCAAGGGTGAGGCTGAAGACGGAGCCACTGTCCTGAGCCTCAACGAAAAAGTCTGCGTGCCTTACGGCTGCTTCTCAAATGTGCTCAAAACCGAGGACTTTAATCTTCTTGAACTAGACCTATTGGAAAACAAATTCTATGCACCGGGTATTGGAAATATCAAGACAGTAATGGTGAAGGGCGGATCAGAAGTGGAGACTCTAATACAAATCAATGGAACTGGCAATAATAACACAGGACTGCCATCGGCAAACGAAAAACCCCAGTAGCAAAGTGATAACAACATAATACCTTCAAATACGGTCACATCCTAATTTTTTAATAAATCAATTTCTATGCATTGTTATTTGACGATATCGAGAAAGCCAGAAAATCATACCTTGTGCAGGTATTACCATGAGAAACTGAACGTTCTCCAAAGTAATTGCTAATAAGTAGAGTTATCAAATCTTACCCATAACAGGAGTAGTTTGCTTTAAAAGAAAATAAATATGGGCGGAACCTAATTATCCCTAATTAGTAACGTAATGAATAGCAACCTTAAGGACTTGCAAAGGTCAAAGAATACCTGCCAGAAGATACTTTCAAGGGAATGGGCTTCAGTACGGGTCTCGTTACAAGTTATTATGTCAAAATCATTTGACGAAGTAGGAGCATTGCATGATGATACTTCATAAAGAGTCACGGCAACGGCGTTTCCGATCTCTTCTTCGTAAGAACCTATCAACCGGGCAGCAGAAATGTCTGGATTAATCCAAAGTCGTAGTAATATTGATATTCATAAGACTTTATTTTTGCCGTTTCATCGGCAACTATATATCCGTGGCGCCGTTTTCATTCAGAGAAATGCAACCTCAATTTTTGACCATAAGTCCCAGTAAGGTCTGATACGGCTGTACCAAATATTTTATTAATCTCTAATTTACTATATGTTGACATGATTACCAAAAACGCGAGCATCTTTATACTGGCAGTGGCTGTATTAGGTGGGACAGCACTTATCGTAAATCCAGGAAGGGTTGTATACGCACAAGACAATGCTACGAGTACAATAAATACCGATGTTTGGGTGGAAGCCTTAAAGGCAAAGCATCCAACACTAGCCGCAATTGCAGATATTGCAGATATTGCAGAGGATAGAGACGTAATTGGAAAGTTGAAAGACCTAGATGCAAAAGAAGCTGTTAAGACTCTGATTGCCCTGAATATCGTGCGCGATCTTATACAGTACAAGCAAGCTCAGGAAGTACAATGAAAATCAATTTGCCTTTTTTTTGAGGCATCGTATGAACCCGGGGTTTAAAAATAATCTGTCACCACAGAAAGATACTACTTCGGTCAACAATTGTGGTTTAACTAATTCTTGGCCTTACAATTGCCAAGAAGAATAGGACCAGAATAGCGAGTGTGAGTGAATCCAATAATACACCAGTTAATGGGGTATCCAATTCAGGAATGATACTTTCAAAGTAATCGAATAATTGTTGGATAGCAAACAGAGCAAAGATAACTATGGCATAAATAGTTATTCTGAGGCCAGTTCTTCTATATGCAGTAATCGATAATGCTAATACTAAAAGAGAAAAAATTCCAATACCTGCTGCTATTGCATTTTCTAGTCCCTCATACAGGTCAATTTCAAGAAGAACTGCAGATAAGGTCAGTAAGCCAAACATAAGACTAACCTAATCCAAGTCCCTACCGCTAGATAATGAGAGAAATAATTCTACAACTCTTATACTCCACTTATCCCAGATGTTAGGATAGTAATTCCTAAGAAGTGTTATGATATATTTAGGATCGCTCTCATGCAACTGATATCTCTTGTATTTTCCGTCTCTGAACTCCCTAATTATGTCAAGATCAATCAAGCGTCCAACATGCCAGCTAGCAGATCGAGCTGATATTCTCACGCTGTTGACAATATCTATTTGAGTAGGGCTTTTCCGTTCTATAATAAACATGAGAATTTTTCTTGCAGTTTCGTGAGTTAAAACCTCAAGTATTTCTTTCTCACCTTCTTTGAAAAGACCTGCTGGAAAATAATATTTGTACAATCCACGTTTGGTTGAAGTGATCTTTCCCATTTTTTCTAATTTTTCTAATTGATATTGAACGTTTCCCATTGAAATCCTCAAAGCCCTTTTGACTCGGCGTAAGTGGCAGCCAGGGTTATCATAAATGTAACGTAACAGTTTCTCTGGGGTGCCTTCTAGCTCACCTATAAGCAAGAAATCACCCAAAATCGGCAACTAATTATGGTAATTAGCAATATATTATAATGTCTGTTACAAATATACAATATTTACCATTTGGTTAAAATCCTTTACCTATAATACGTTATGGTACAAACATGTAGGTAACTATTAATTTCAATTCGTGCTATTGTTAATTTATTGATACGCTTGTACCAAATATCTTATTAGTTCTTTCAATTTAGCATTTCTCCATATGAAAACAGAATTAGTTTTGGCCTTAGCGGCTATTGCTACTTTGATTGCAGCAATGTTATTTGTAATAGGTGTAGAAGTAAATGCCTCGTCAAAGGATTCTGACGGAAAATGGACAGAGGCTTTCAAGCTCGACGATTGTAATTTCACTTCAACAGGTAGTAACACTTACTTCATTCTGCAACCTGGCTATCAAACCGTGTTTAAAGGAATTGATGAAGGCATTGATACCAAGCTTACAACAACAGTTCTGAATGAGACGAAGGTTGTAGATGGTATCGATACCAGAATTGTCGAGGAAAGGGCAGTCAATGCCAAGACAGGCGACGTATTTGAAGTTTCAAAAAATTACTTTGCAATATGCAAAGAGACCAATAGTGCATTTTACTTTGGTGAGGATGTCGACTGGTATAAGGATGGGAATGTTGTCAATCATACAGGCAGCTGGCTACATGGAGCTAATAATGCTGAAGCTGGACTAATGATGCCGGGAATAGTGTTAGTTGGATCACGCTATAATCAGGAAACAGCTCCAGACGTTGCCATAGATAGAGCTGAGATTATGAGCTTAACCGAAACAGTGAAGACTCCGGCAGGAACATTTGTAAATAGTTTACTGGAAAAAGATACTGATGGACTTGATCCCGGAGAATCAACAAGCAGATATTACGCTCCAGGGATAGGACAAATAAAAGATGATATGTTGGACCTAGTCAGCTATGGATATGTGAAATGAAGTATTTAATCCACAATGAGGAAATTTCACGAATTCAAGCGGTTGGACCTTCGGTAGCCAGCTTAGCTCCACCATAAGGTACAGTTCAAATATGGTCTCAACAACTGGGCTATTTCTTATTATTCTGGGTTTTCTGATAGTTAATAGA
>JALZOS010000400.1 GCA_030913755.1 Thermoproteota archaeon
GTGTGATGGTAAATCCTAATGACAACAGGTATGAAAAAATAATCGGGAAAACAGTGATTTTACCGCTTTTCAACAGGGAAGTAAAAATAATTACACATCACTCCGCAAAACCGGAATTCGGAACCGGAGTTGTAATGGTGTGTAGTTATGGTGATAAGAATGATGTGCAGATATTTAGAGAGCTTGGATTAGAAGAGATCGTTGCTCTTAACGATAATGGCTTAATGACGGACAATGCAGGAGCCTATGCTAAACTAAAGATCAATCAAGCACGAGAAAGAATAATTGAAGATTTAAGAAAATTTAGCTTTATCGTAAAAGAGGAGTATATAATGCATAGAACCCCACTCTGCGAACGCAGTAAGACGCCAATAGAAATAATTCCAATGCAAGATTATTATCTGAAACAACTGGATTTTATTCCAAAATTAAGGGAATTTGCCTTGAAAATTGAATTTCACCCCGAGGTCCATAGACAGATCTTGTTGAATTGGTTAGATTCCGTGGTTATAGATTGGCCAATTTCCAGAAGGAGATTTTATGGTACTGAAATTCCAATATGGTACTGCAAAAAATGTGGAACTCCGAATCTTCCGGAACCAGGAAAATATTATAGACCTTGGAGGGAAGAGCCTCCATTTAATAAGTGTCACAATTGTGGTTCTTCAGAATTTGTAGGAGAGGAAAGAACGTTCGACACATGGATGGATTCAAGTATAACTCCTCTTTTTGTTACTAAATATGATAAAGATGAAAAATTCTTCTCCTACACGTATCCAACAAAAATCAGACCGCAAGCCAAGGATATAGTTAGAACGTGGTTATTCTACACGATGCTACGATGCTATCAGATGACTGGTCAGTTAGCATGGTCTGATGTTTGGATAATGGGATATGGTGTGGATGAACGGGGAGAGAAAATGAGTAAAAGTAAAGGTAATGTGATCGATCCCTTTCCAATTATAGGCAAATATGGAGCTGATGCGTTCAGATTTTGGTCTGCAGCAGAAGCAAATTTAGGCCAAGACTTCAGATGTTCGGAACAAAAGATAGCTGAAGCACAAAAGTTCTTGACAAAACTATGGAATGTAGGCAGGTTTATGTCATCGTTTGACGTAACCGCGTCGCGTCCGGCTGACCTTCTACCTACCGACAAATGGATTTTGGCAGAATTGGCAAGACTGGCTGACCGATGTCTTAAGGGCTATCGAGAATTCAATTTCTTCATACCGTCCACATCGCTAAAAGAATTCACATGGAATCTGTTTGCTTCTCATTATCTGGAATTGGCAAAGTCACGCGCATACAACAAAAATGAGCCTTCAGGATACTTGTCAGCACTGTACACTTTACACAAATGTTTTTCCACTATATTGCTCTTGTTGTCCCCTATTTGTCCGTTTATTACAGAGAAGTTATGGATGACACTATACTCTTCAAACAGTATCCACACACAACCTTTACCAGTTGTTGAAAATACCTTCGAAGGCATGTGTCAGTACTCCAACGTTATAACAGAATTCAATTCGATGGTATGGAATAAGAAAAAGGAAACCATCTCCAAAGATACAGGCAGATCACTTTCATTAAGAGATCCTATAAGAATAAATGTGCCGGCTGACTTGAGACAGTTCAAAAGTGATCTTACAGACATGCATAACTTGCAGGCATCGCCATCCTGAATGTAGCGAGATCTTCATATGCAATCAATATTTTATGAATCAATTAGCAAATTTATCGGCTGGGTACACAGTTAGTTGTCTTATCATATTTCTCATCACAAATCATCTAACCTCTTTTGAGTTTCAAAATAAATGACTTGATCTTTATTGTAGTCCGACTAAGTAGTGTTGACAATTATATTTTGACACGGGTAAAATTGCCAGTGTGAGCTTGTCCCAGTCAGATTTGGGACCCAGTCCAAAAAAGTTAGTGTACATCCATTCTATCTGTGTCTCTAGAAAAGTGTGAATTAATGTTGATTCTCGCACATATAAGTATGAAGGTTGTCTCAATTAGTCATGGCATTAGTTTCCATACCATATAGCAATGACGCGAATGTGCTTCTAACCCAATATTAGTCACAGTTTCACGGTAGGGCAGCGCTGGGAGCATTAAGGAAAGCATGGAAAGGATATAGAATAGCAAAGGTTCCACGAGGTAATTCAAGGAAGACGGAATATGCAAATAAAATTAGAAAAATTCAAGGAGAGCTGACCATAACTATATTTTCGTGCCCACACCTTGGAATATCATAGCGATTCCAGACAAGACTCAACTTTTGAGAAACCTCAATTTTTACGTACGTACTTGAGCGAACTTGGGAGGGTATATCATATGTGATAAAATAGTTAAATATCTAATTAATTAAATTATCCTAATGGGATCTCCCTGGAAAGCGATATCTGATGACAATAGAAGAAAGATCCTTGTAC
>JALZOS010000422.1 GCA_030913755.1 Thermoproteota archaeon
GCTAATTGTAGCGTTCTGTGTAGATTGTTGGGTTGTAGAATTGCAAATTACATCGCCATTGAAAGTATCTTTGATATCAAGAGGATTATTGGACTGTAGTTGCACTGTGATAACAACATTCTGTCCACATACGCCGGTGAGAGAAATAGGTGTAAACAGAGGAGGATTACATAACTTAATTTCTTCCTTAATGTTATGTGTATCACCAATCACATCGTACTGACTGATTGAGGCATTGCCACTATAGATCGTACCTCTAGTTAAAACTGTGCCCGGGTTAACAGGATCGTTAAAATTATCCAGAGTCCAATTTCCTAATGCCGATCCATTAACAAAGATCACTATGAATGCAATGTCGGATGGGGCTTGCGAACCATCAGCGCATTCAATATTTCCTGAGCCTCCTCCATGAATGATGATCGAGTCGGCAAATATTTCGAGATAATCGGGTGAAGTCTGGATGAGCAATAGAGTCACTAAAATCAGAACTGTATATGCGTTTACTAATAGACTTTTAATTACCGATCTGTTTTTCAACTATTTGTGGAGATTATTTGTAACTTATAAAAGATTCCTTTGAAAGATAATAGCATCCTCATCGTAGTCATAGCTACTTTTCAAAATCATCCGTTCTAGCATAGTGACAACTTTTTAACCCATTTCAAATGATTTATTCGGTTGTGTTCCAAGTCTAAACAACTATGGGTTATACGCGGCAGTGTCTATCATCATAACAGGATGCCATAGAAATCTCTTAAAGGAGACTAAAATCATGGCAAATTAATCTTGATTAAGCAACAGATGGTCGCACGCTATGAACTTTTCCTTCTTATTATTTTGGCAATGCCGCTACTCTTTTTGGATTTTTCAGGCTTCTTTTTGTTGGTAATTTTCTTCTTCTTTTCTTCTGTTGTTGTCGTGGATTTGGACGATCTCGTTTTCGTTGCGGTAGATACTTTATTGCCGTTAGTCGTACTGTAACTCAAGATCTTTGTTAATTTCTCAACGTTCTCCGGATGCGACGTTTTCCTCCACTTATCTAAAGGAATTCCTTTGCTAGCCGCAGTGTTAACGTTCAAAATGCCAACCTGAACAAGCTCACCTTTTGAGAAACCCCGTCCTGTCCTAATACGACGCATCCCATGATGGAAAATTTTCACAATCGGTTTTTCTACACCCTTTTCCATATCTAATTGTTGTAATTGAAGAGGAAATTAAAATGTTTTGATGCGAAATGGTATGGAAATATTGTAAGTTGAGAGGTATGACTATAAGCATCATATTACCTCAAATTTAGACTTGTCCCATTGACCGAAAATGAAGTATTGAGCTGGAATAAAGTCGATTTACTAGTCCAGAATTTAGCCAAAAAAAGTTTTAGACATACGCAGAGAATTTGACACGATAATGGGAGTTAGAAATGGGGGGATCGTACAGCATTACTTCTCGCACGGAATCTAGACATTGATGATATCATATTTATATCCGTGAAAAAGGGAAAAGTTGTAATCAAAGAATTACCTCCATTGAAAGACAAGTTAAATCTAGTAGTTGATGATATTCTAGACACTGGAAAACGACGATAATTTCCGACGCATTTCCACGGGATATAACTTTACCTTTGCTTTCTGTGTGGCAAGGCGTCGTCTGTCAGAAATAATTGTAGGTTGTGTACTGGACCATGATAAATGGATTGGCTTTTCCTTGGGAGATCGTCAAATAGCGAGGGAACAGAATGAAAGAAGAGTCAAACCGCATTTGTTTCCTATTCTTGTTTCTGACCTGCCATTAAGAATCTCATATTAGTGGTAACCTTATCCCTTATTGATTTCGCCGGAACTCCAGCTACGATGTCTCCGTCGGCAACGTCATGAATTACGCCTGCCGATGCCGCCACAATAACATTGTTACCAATTTTAATATTATCCTTTATCATAGAGTTTAGTCCTGTCCAGACCATGTCTCCTATAATGGTACTGCCACCAATTATCGTACCAGCAGTCAATTCACAATATTTTCCTATTTTGACGTTATGTGCTACATGAACCAATGCATCCAACTTACTTCCATCCCCTATAACGGTGTCTGACAGTGACCCTCTCGCAACAGAAGAGTTCGCAGATATCTCTACATTTTTTCCAATCTTTACACCCATAATGTGGGGAAAACGTTCAAGGTTTCCCCTACAATCACGTTCAAATGCAAATCCGTCTGCACCGAGTGTCACGCCTTGTTGGATTACACAAGCGTCACCTAAAGTACAGTTTTGGACCATACTAACCCGGTCATAAACTATTGAATCGTCTCCTATTTCACAATTGTCACCAATTACACTAAAATCCCCAATGTAACAATTTCTTCCTATTTTAGCCGTATGAGCCACCGATGCTCTTGGCGATATGCCAACCAGTTTTTTCTTGTTATATATCCTGCCTAAAACTCGTACGAATGCCAATCGGGGATTATTAGTGAATACAAGAAGTTGTTTAGTTCCTTCTGTGTTCACC
>JALZOS010000403.1 GCA_030913755.1 Thermoproteota archaeon
ACTATAATAATTACGACAGGTCGCGTGTATATGCTCCATTAATAATTGCTGTTACTATTTCTATCTTCATGTTATCACACCCAATACCTTTGTCATCGGTATACTTTACTATGTTCTCAGAATTCAAACAATATCTATCCAGTAATATATCTTCTGTGAAAGCATATGGGTTGTCCTCAGATGGGGGACAATTCCGTTGTACAGACAGTTCAACAGTCCATTCTTCTTCTGAGTGTCCACTAACAGATCAATGTCCAGCTTCTAATGAAGGGATTAATTTGGTGCAGTGTACTTTGAAGAGCAGCCAAACGGAGAATGAACAGGATACGGTAAAAGTGTTTAGTAATTGTTCAAATAGATTAAAGTCATCATCATTATCATCAGACTGTCCAAAATCTAGACATTCATCTAATACTTATGATAACTATAATAGTAACAATGGTGCTTATGATTTAGTTCCAATATCGAAACAAAATTCTATGGAACTTACAATCTCCACAGATAAGAAAATATATGCTCCAGGTGAGATCGTTAATATTACTATAATTAATGCTGGCAACCAACCGGTGTCTTTTTCAGGACCAGATACGAATATGAAGATACGCAACTTGAATACGAGTCAAACTTACTCACCTTCCCCCATGCCAGGAAAGTTGGTATTAGATTCAGGCGCATCCAAAAGATTCCCGTGGAATCAACTTGACTCTACCGGAATGCGAGTGGACTCTGGTAATTACCGTGCTTCGGTATCGATGGGTTTGTTGAGTGCTAACGCAACATTCTCTATATCACAAAATTAGATATTGCCAATTAAGGTAGCAACATTAAATTCAATAATCTAGCTTAATGAAGTCGTCAAATTGTCATTTACATCAATTCTAGGCCGGGATTTATCATACTTTGAAAAAATACCAGACTCGGCAAAAAAAATTAAGGTTTTTCGAGATCGAGTGGCTTGATAGTTTAAGTACCGTTCCAACCCGTAACGCTCCATTTCCTGTCCCAAGTATAAAATATTTGTCCGGTGGTTTATTATTCAAGCATTTGCAGGATAATCTTCGCGGCCTTTTCAGCACCATTTGGAGAAATTGTTCTGTTATCTCCACCAGTTCCAATTTTTTCTTCCATTAAATGTTCCAACCTGAATATATCGTCATATGTATAACCTAGCCTTCCTGCGTTTTCCTCCTGTTCAAAGTGATTTTTAACAGGAATGAAAATACCTGGAGTTCCATAAACAATCGATTCGTCAATAGTAGACCTTCCAGCTAAAGAAATAATCAAATCAGCCGCATATACATATTCGTGCAAATTATTTACAAATCCAATGGGCTTAGAATTGGAATGATAAACTCCACTTTTGTGCAAAGATGGTCCATAAGCAACTATCATATCTACATCCATTTTCATTATCAGTTTCTTGTGCGCCTTTATTGCCATTTCAATCAAGTATTTTCCCGCTGCTGTCCCTCCAATACTAACTAATACTGTCTGCCTCTGCATGCCAAATCTTTTACGTAATTCTGATCTATTTGGGGTACTTAAATTTCGTACGATCGGTCCAATATAGGATATGTTATCTCTATTCTCTCCATAATCTGGAATGATAACATGATCGCATTTTTTTATCATACTTAGCATGGATCTATTCATTCTTAGTTCAATGTTTGAAAATAACCCTTTAACAAATTTAGTTCCAATTAGATCCGTTATCAAAATTCTTTTTCTATTCTTGTTTTCTCCAATAGATATTGAAGCAAAATCTTCGTCACTGACTATCAAGCCATTTTTATTTTTGTCAATAAAGTCGCTAGCAATTGCCTTACATTTTCTATAATATAGAAGATATTGCAAAATCCATCTTAAAACAGAACGTAATTCCATTGAATTACTCACATTAAATCTGTGAGGCCTATACACATCATAAGCAGTGTATCCATTTTTTGAAAAAATGTCGATGGCAGGCCAACCAGTGACGAATAAAACTTCTTCTCTCTTGAGAGAACATAATTTTTCACAAATTGCGACGTCCCTCGTAGCATGACCCAATCCTATCGGGCTCGTAAAGAATATTATCAATGTCACACATCATATCTACGTATAATCTAAATATTTGTAGCTCTGCTATTCTGGTACTATTCCAGCATTAGAAGTAGTGGATGATTTTAATCCTTAGTTAATTACAAAAATAATATTTTTAGAACTTTAACCGAGCCCAAGATTAAACTCAAATTATTACACCAAAACACGGAATTATTCGCACTTAGATATTTTTGTTAATTGTTCTGACACCAATTTATATGTCTCAGGCATTCTACAAATGTTTCGAATGCAGTTTGATTATACAAAATTCTGACATGATGCTAAGTTATCGATTAACAAGATTCATAGAAATTCTCTAGTTAATCAAGTGAAGCTTCCTTTTTAGATCTTTTGATACGTTTCTTATGGTCACTTCTGTAACTCCTGCAGCTTTTGCCATATCAGCCTGTCTTACTATCATTCCATCCTTCTGTAAAGAG
>JALZOS010000409.1 GCA_030913755.1 Thermoproteota archaeon
TTGTGACCCTGTAAGACAATATCCACTCCATTTTCATGAAATAATGGATGATAGATATCCTGCAACTTGTCTAGACCAGGATGTGTTGTATTTGAGGAATAAAATGGTCTAAACGTGTAAACAATAATCCAATCAATACTCTTGTTCTTGTGGGCCGCCGTGAGGTCTTCTTTCACGAATTCGAACTGCTTTGAAGTACTGTTATAAGGAACCACCGAGTTCTTCGCTGTGGCCATCGCTAGGAAGTGAACATTCTGGTAGTCAAACGAATAATATGGGTTTGTCAGATTAAAGTGTTTCAAGTAGTCCTTGTACTTGGTAAGGTTTTTATCAACGTCGTGTTCTCCAATTGCAATCTTGAGTCTTCCTTTCGAATCTAAAGGAGCCACGGTATTGAACCAACAACCAGCATCTTTCTGGTATGAAAGATCTCCTAGTGCTATGACCAGTTCAGTTTTCTTTGCAGCCATGTTGCTCACAGTTTTATTAGCCTCGGCACTACATCCAAAATCTCCTGCAACAGCAAAATTAAAGTCTGTTAAATTACGCACCTCATTAGTTGACTGCTCTTTAACTGCTTCGATAGCAGAAGCAGAATGTTTTTGTAGATTGAGGTTATTTGACGTTAATGGGAGTGCCATTAGGACAATGATACAAATTAAAAAAACACGGTAAAGTATGAAATATTCTTTTGCGGACTTCAATTTTCAGAAAGAAACTTGCTATTCACATATGACTGTTTGTTCTGGGACCGAGTAGCAGGGCCCCACAACAAAATAATTAGACAATTGCATCCATCCCAAAAACGCATCTCTTAAATAGAATTCTTTTAACAATATCTTACATGAGTGAAGATAAGAATGCTTTAGCCAGACAAATTAGAGAAAATATGGACTTGGCATCAAACCAAATGAAACAAAATTTTGAAATGGCATACAATCAAATGAAACAAAATATAGAGATGGCATCAAACCAAATGAAGCAAAATATAGAAATGACAGCGGCAATGACTAGATACTTCAATTTGATGGGTGGAACACTCAATAATGAAGTAAATACTGCTATTGAAAATGCAAAGAATGAGATGATGGCTTCAGCAGAAAAAGTGAAGAATGAGATGATGGCTTCAGTGGAAAAAGTGAAGAATGAGATGATGGCTTCAGTGGAAAAAGTTAAAGATAGTTTCTGGAAAAGTAAATAGCCGCATTTTTTTATTTCTTGATAGTGCCATACTTGAATTGACAAACGGTTGGCAGCAGGTTAAGGTTAATCACTATCCTAATTTGAAAACAGAATTATTCTACCATCCAAAAGATATTGGATCGCACTAGGTGCAACAAAAAGGGTTCAAATCTCAGTCCCACTCGTTTTAGAATTTAATGATTGAGTACACAATTTTTGTTCCAGAACAGATTGCTAACCATCATATATGAGAAATTTGGTTAGCTTCTCGATGAAGGGAGAGGCCAATGAGGAGCAACCAGAGACAATTCCCAGAAGAGCATGGATTATTCTGGGAATATTAGGCTCAGTTGGCCTTGTTACCACTTATGGAGAAACAATGATTATACCAGCTATACCTGATTTAATAAATGAGTTTGATATATCATATTCTTTGTCATCTTGGATACTGACGTCGTATCTTATTGCGGGTGCAGTTATGACACCAATCGCAGGAAAATTGTCTGATATCTATGGAAGAAAGAGGGTATTGCTTGTTTTGATGATAATTTACACCATCGGTCTTTCCTTCGGCGGTTTATCTTCCAACTTCACAATTCTGATTATAGCCAGAGTCATACAAGGAATTGGTATATCTATGTTTTCAATAGCGTTTAGCATGATTCTAGATGAATTTCCGAAAGGAAGGCTGGCAACAGCTCAGGGAATTATTGCTGCCGTCTTCTCAGGTGGAGCAGTCGTAGGCCTTGCTGTTGGTGGGAGCATCATAGAAGCCTTTGATTGGAGAGCTACGTTTCTATCTGTAGTACCTCTTTCCATAATAATAATAATAATAATCAGCAAGCTGATTCATGATAGAATAAGCATCCCTATAGAAGCGCGTACTGTGACCAAGAGTACCGATGGGATCTCCAAATCCTACAATGGTATAGATTTGAAAGGCGCATTAGCCCTTACAAGTACCATAACATCGTTTCTGTTAGCTATCACATTTCTAGAATCCGTAAAACAAAGTTTGCATTTGATAATATTTCTTTCAATCATTTCTTTGGTCTCACTTTTCTCATTCATACTAATTGAAAAGAAATCATTATCACCATTAATTGATCTAAAACTCTTAAAAGACAAAATCATCTTACCAGCAAACATTCTCTTAATGTGTCTTGGCTGCACACTTTTTATGACTTATCAAACAATAGCAATAATGATAAAGAGTCCTACACCATTTGGTTTCGGAGGAAATTCAATAGACATAATTCAAGTCCAACTCCCTTTTATGATGATACTTTTCTTAGTAGCTATTATTTCAGGATTTTTGATCTCCAAGCTTGGCAATGTAAGACCGACAATTATTGGAAGTATAATCTCTTCCATAGGTTTCTTCAGTCTGTTCTTATACCATGCATCAGAGTTATCGATAGCAATTAATCTTGTTATTATCGCTGTCGGGTTATCCTTCACAGAAGTAGGCGCATTCAATATTTCAACTCTCTTTGTTCCAAAACAATTCAGTGGAATATCAATTGGAATTACAACTCTTTTGTTTCTCGTGGGAATGTCAATTGGGCCAGCAATTTCAGGAATGTTCATGGAGCAATATCGCTTCATAGCTGACGATGTAGTTAGCTCATATCCATCTGGAGAGGCATACGATTTGATATTTCTGACCGGCGCCTTAATTTCTATAGTGTCTGTCGCTCTTACATTGGTGGTAACTAGAAGAGTATCGATATCTAACTCGATATTTATCGAAAGATAATAATGCTAAATCATCTCTTTAGAGTAAATTATATAGAAACTCCGGAGGTTTCATTATTTAGTAAATATTAAGGACTTGTCCATTTGCACAGTAGTCTGTATTATCGATTATTCGGCGCAAAAATCTAATGACAGAAGAAGCGAGAGTTTGTATCTGCCCAGCTTAGAACCTCGAAGAAAAGGATGGAGTTAGTTTTCTGATATTTTGGTCATCAGGGGCTTTTCTCGCTATCGATTGCGCTTTAGCATGAGAAAGACATCATATCCATATATTGTAAGTTTATCTTAATTTAGATGCTTTGTTTAGATTAGGAAAAAACTTGCTGACCTTACACTATAGGAACTCGTCTAGTCTTTCTGGACAGTATGATTC
>JALZOS010000410.1 GCA_030913755.1 Thermoproteota archaeon
GTAACGTGTTCCTTAAGGCTTCGTACAAGCTCTTCAATTTTTGAAGATGCTAATGGATCTAAAGCTGATGTTGGCTCGTCCATGAGTAACACTTCTGGCTGCATCGCAAGCGCTCTTGCAATGCACAGTCGCTGTTGTTGGCCGCCAGATAAACTCATGCCTGGTTTGTCAAGCTCAGTTCTTACCTCGTCCCATAATGCAGCGCCTTTTAGACTCTCTTCCACAACTTCTGCGATTAGATTCTTGTCTTTAATGCCGTTTAGTTTCAACCCGGCAGCAACATTATCGGATATACTCATCGTGGGAAATGGATTTGGTTTTTGAAACACCATACCTACTCGTCTCTTAACAACTACCGGATCAATGGATTTATCATATATATCTGCCCCATCAACCAACACTTGACCGTCTACTCGAGCACCGGGAGTCATTTCGTGCATACGATTGAGACATCGAATCAGAGTGGTTTTGCCACATCCAGACGGTCCTATAAAAGCAGTCACGGATTTATCTTTAATATTTAAATTGATACTTTTTAAGGCCTGCTTTCGACCAAACCAACCGTTTATGTCTTTAATAACAACTTTGTACCTATCAGTGGTTTCTATTGGGCCAGCTACCGCTGCTTCCTCCTCTCGCATCATTTCTTCCACAGTCAAGGACCTAGTAAATTAGGTCATATCAGCTACATATGGATTGTCTATATAGTTATTATAGAGGAGTATTGAATCAAACTTCTGCTCTAACTGTAAATCCCTTTTTGCGAGCTAGCAATCTCAATCCCAGGTTCATCCCCAAAACCATTAAAATGAGAACCAGCGCTGCTCCCCATCCAAATGAATGCGCTGATTCGTATGGTTGACTTGCCAGCCTCCAAATTCTTAATGGAAGTGCATCAACAGGACCCTCGAGGCTGGAAAAGAAAAGGCTTGTCCCCAATAGTGTCATGATGAGGGGCGCTGTCTCTCCGGCAATTCTAGCTATTCCAAGACCAATTCCCGTAAGAACCCCACTTTTGGCAGTCATCAGGACAATATTCAATGTGATTTTGGCTTTGGAAATACCCAATGCGTAACCGGCTTCCCTGAGCGAATGAGGAACTATCCTAAGCGTCTCCTCGGTAACTATGACAACAATGGGTATCATTATTATCGAAAGCGATAGAGCTCCTGCCCATACCGAAAAAGATCCTAGAACTAGGACAACGGTAACATATCCTACTATGCCGATGACAATTGAGGGAAGTCCTGTCAAGACACTATTAAGGAATCGTACTGCTGAAGGAAATATTCCATTCCCCGCGAATTCTGAAAGATAAATACCTGCAAGTACACCTGCAGGGGTTGCAATTAATGAAGCTAGTCCAACTACTATCATAGTCCCTTGGATTGCAGGTCCTATCCCGCCTTTTCCAGAACCAATGGACCCCTGCGGAGCTACCAGGAACTCTAAGCTTAGTGCGCTAGCACCATTTTTCACCACTTCTAGTAGGATACTCCCAAGTGGAATTATAGCAGCAACAACGCATACTATGGCAAATATAGTAGCAAGCTTATCAATAATAATTCGTGTACGATATATCTTTTTCATCTGTTCATGAAGTATCGGTCTGTAATCTTTTCTCTCTTTACTGCTCATCTCCTTTTTTCTCCTGATGGGGCTTTAACCATTTTCCTTACAAGTAGCCGAGCTCCAATATTGATTATCATGGTGAGAATTAGAAGAACTGCACCGAGACCTATCAAGGCTGAAAGATGCAAATCAGAAGATGCTTCATTAAATTCATTGGCAATCAGACTTGAGAGAGTTTGGCTCTGAGAAAAAAGCGTTGTCGGAATTGCGGCTATGCCTATAACGTTACCAATTACTAGTGTTACTAATATAGTTTCACCCACTGCCCTGCCAAGACCAAGAATGGCAGCTCCAAGAATTCCTGCTTTTGCGTACGGAAAGACAGCTATCCTGACTGCTTCCCATCTGGTAGCGCCTAAGCTATACGCTGCTTCCCTCTGAGAGTTAGGGACTACCCTCATCACCTCGCGGCATATCGAAGATATTATAGGGATAATCATTATTGCAAGGACTATTCCTGCTGTAAAAAGATCTAGTCCAAATGGATATTTTGCGAAAATTGGTATGTACCCGTGAAACGCATTATATAGTGGCATTTCAATCAAATCCCTTATCCAAAATCTAAAGACAAACAGTGCCCAGAGCCCATAGATGATACTGGGTACAGCAGCTAATAATTCGATTACGAACGATATAGGAGCGGCGAGACGTGGTGGTGACATTTCAGATACGAATGTAGCTATTCCCAAGCTGATGGGAACGCCGATCACCATAGCTATTACGGAACTTGCAAGAGTACCCACAATGTAAGGTAATGCACCAAAAGATTCTCTGCCTTCCACAGCATTCCAATCAGTTCCGGTAAGAAATCCTATTATCCCTTCGAATGAAAAAATATCAATAGATCCTCTGATTACAGAAAATGCGACTAGAGATACCATGAGAACTGTATAAGCTGCTGCAACAATTACAATTGCTCGGAATATGTTATCGCTCTTTCTCTTCCCACCAAAACGGTTAGAGAGAAATTGTCTGTTTTTAGACGTGAATGCTATAACCAAACACCTAGTGCTAGAATTTAAGAAGTATTTGACATATTATGATTACATAATAGAAGACTATAGATACATATACTCTATATAGAAAAAAAGAAGAGGTGGAAGGTATCCTCTAAAGTAGAGGTTTACCCTTGTATGTTAATGATTTCAGTGTGTCCTGGTCGAGTTTCACGACATTATCTGGCAACGGAACATAGTTGAGAGCTTCGCCAGTCTTCTGTCCATCGGTTATTGCCCACGATATAAAGTCCACTAATGCTTTGGCTTTTGGTTCATCTAGGTTGGGATCGGTGCTCAATTCCTTATAGAGCAATAGATACGAAAAGCTTGCTATAGAATAGGAATCGTTCCCTGGTGCATTAACCATTGTAACGTTTGTCCATGGTTCGTCTCCTTTAGGCAGAGCTCCTGATTGAGCTGCCACAGCTGCCACAGCTGCTCTTGTGGATTCAATAGAAGGCTCAATGAAGTTGCCTTCTTTATTTTGGATAAATGCGAAGGGCGTCTTTGTTGTCAGGGCATAACTCAGTTCAATGTATCCGATTGTATTTGCTGTGCCTTTTATAGCATTGGCAACACCTTCATTGCCTGGAGCACCAATGCCAGTTGGCCACGCGACAGACTTGCCTATTCCAACTTGTTCTTTCCAAGCAGTACTAATGTTAGAAAGGTAATCTGTCCACACAAAGGTAGTTCCGGAACCATCAGATCTATGCACCACTACAATACCATCTCCAGGAAGTGTCTTGTCTGGATTCAATGACTGTATTTTAGGATCATTCCATTTAGTGATTTTACCTAGAAATATGTCTGCAAGTACATCTCCTGTCAATTTCAATCCTTTCTCGGGGATGCTGGGTACATTGTAGGCTGCTACTACTGAACCTATTGTTTCAGGGATGTGGACAGCACCTGGTGCACTTTGTGCTTCCTGTGCGGTAAGTGGAGCATCGGTAGCCCCGAAATCGACTGTTTTGGCAGTGAATTGCTTTATACCGCCTCCACTTCCAATGGATTGATAGTTAATGTCGACATCTGGTTTTATCGTTTTGTAGTCTACTCTCCATGTATCTATTAATGGAAAAGGAAATGTTGCTCCAGCCCCATTAATTATTACTTTGTTTTGGGCATGAACACTGAGCATGCTAGAAGGGATAATGAGTCCCAATAACATGCCAGTGAGAATGCCTGCGATTATCATATTCTTTTGCATAGCATATAACGTAGTAGCACTTTGTTCTTATTCATTTACCATATTTTTAACGTAGTCTATAGGCATCTATATGAATACTTTAAACCCCTTATAAAAACACGAATTCTATAAAGATCATTGTGGAATAGTCTAGACCAGGCCATAGTTGACGCAGTATCTTTCTAAGACTGTAGCCATCCACATCAAAATAGGCTATTTGCGTCAAAATTGCCGCATGTCTCACTGGAAATGATTGTATCAGCCTAGTTTTTGAGGGAACCTACAGATTGTAGGATTCTCAATCCTTCAACATGAAACCTCTTATTGTTTGTACTTTCTCTTCCACCGAACTGTTTTGTCCAATCCATGTAATGACGTGAGTGGCGTGTTGTTCGTGTTGCTAACTTAGATAACTGGATCCATTTGAGAGTGGATTGTCTGAACCTGCGCCCAAAATTCAAAGCAAGTTGGTGATGAAGACGATCTGCATAACCCATTCTATTTTTAAATCTAATTGATTGAAACCCTCTGTAATAGATAGAAAGTTCAAAGGCTACCAGTCGTAGTTTAAGCGAACTCCTTACTAGTCTCTAATACTAGAAGCGAGTTAATATAGCTTGATCATGTCGACAGACTCTATCATAAATTCCGTCCAGCATACATTGCAAAACTCAGTATCACCTACTATTCTTTGTTCCACAATTCTGTCGTCCATGTTGTAGACGTTTTGACATAAAACACAAATATTCATACTCATTTCTTTTTACCTAATATTATAACGCATACAAGCTATGTAAATGTATTAGATGAATCATATAGATTTTTCCTTGTGGCTCGTACAAGAGGTGCAATATGGATTGGCTTCAGACAATTATCCGTCACACAAATTGTGCAAATACAG
>JALZOS010000025.1 GCA_030913755.1 Thermoproteota archaeon
TGTTATTGCTTGTAGATTCCATCTTGAAAGGTGGCAGTTTCAAACATGCCTCTACGATTTCACAGGGGGACCGTAGTGCAAAGTTCGAAGTGGAATCTTCAATCAGATCGGAAGGGACACATATGGGTGAAAATCGTGAAAGTATCACTACGGACAAACCGGTTCCTGTTGCAGGATCCACAATTAGAAACGATTCATATTACATTGAAGAGATTGAGGGAAAAGAACTGAGACGGGTTAGAGATAACCTACTTCTAGCTAATGCCGACATTACTTCAGTGAATATAAAGATCACTCCAGTTGAGAATTTATCCCTCAGTATCAACGTCTCCCCTTTTAGAACATTTTTCTTGAACAGAATTTTGGATGGAATGAAGTCAAAAGACAATGAAAAAATTGAACGCGGTGAAATCGAGGAATCTTACCGTCTTGATTATCAAGTAGATACTGATACTGAGGGAACTATAAGATCTATTACTATATCTAACTACCGAGAAAGGGAGCGGCTGCAGGAGATTCTTAGCACAGTTACATGGGTTATGTCCAAGATGGTGGAGAAAGGAAGTCAACAAACACATGGATAAAATAATAGTATTGGATTTTGGATCGCAGTACAGCCACCTGATATGTAGACGAATAAGGGAAGAAAACGTGTTTTGTGAACTATTGCCGTATAACTCTCCTGCAAAGGTAATTATGAATCTTAATCCCAAAGGGATTATTCTTTCTGGAGGCCCTTCAAGTGTTTATTCTCCACATTCACCTAAACCTGATAAGGATATTTTCCAGTCAGGAATCCCAATCTTGGGCATATGCTACGGACATCAACTTTTAGTTAATGAGTTTAAAGGAAAAGTGAAACGAACCTCTCAAAAAGAGTATGGATATGCTGATTTGGTCATTGATGATTCTTCTGATCTTTTCAGGGGAGTTGGCAAGAAGATAAAATGTTGGATGAGTCATGCCGATGCCGCTGCTTATATACCTCCAGGATTTGAAGTCTTGGGTCACACAAAGTCATCTGATTCGGCTGCCATTGCAAATAGACGAAAACGGTTTTATGGAATTCAATTCCATCCTGAAGTTGCGCACACAGAAAATGGTAGCAAAATTTTGAAGAATTTTTCTCGCTACATTAGCAAGGCAAGACCCGAATGGACGATGGAAAATTTTGTTAATTCTTCAATCAGAGAGATAAGGAATCTTGTTAAGAATGAAAAAGTGTTATGTGCAGCTAGCGGGGGTATCGATTCGACGACCCTTGCTGTTCTACTCAATAGAGCTGTTGGAGAGAATCTAACATGCATCTTCGTTGACAACGGATTGCTGAGGAAGGATGAAGACAAATTAGTTCCGGAGATATTAAGGGATAAATTGGGACTGAATTTAATCTGTGTTGATTCACATGAGCCATTTCTGAGAAAGTTGAGAGGTGTTAAAGATCCCGAAGTGAAGAGGAAAATTGTGGGGGAGGAATTTGCAAAAGTATTCATGGAAGTTACTGAAAGACAAGGACCTTTTCAGTGGCTTGCCCAGGGTACTTTGTATCCCGATATCATCGAGAGTGGAGTTTCTAAAGGACCTGCAGCTGTAATAAAGACTCATCATAATGTGGGTGGGCTCCCAAAATGGCTAAAGATGAAAGTTTTGGAGCCTTTCAAAAATCTCTACAAAGACGAAGTACGAAAGGTCGCCGGCCTTCTGGGTATCCCAAATCAATTCTTGAAGAGACATCCATTTCCTGGTCCCGGTTTGGCTGTACGAATTATAGGAGAGGTGACCGATGAGAAGATTAGAATCGTGAGACATGCAAGCAGCATAGTGGAAGAAGAGCTAAGAAATAAAAGATGGTATGACAAAGTGTGGCAAGCTTACGCCGCCGTTGGTGACGATCATGCAGTAGGCGTATTAGGCGACGAACGGGTTTACGGATATTTAGTGATAGTAAGAGTCGTAGAATCTTTGGACGCTATGACTGCAGACTGGAGTAGATTACCATACGAAGTGTTGCAAAGTATTAGTAACAGAATTACTAATGAAGTTGAAGGCGTGACATGGGTCACTTATGCTATATCAAGCAAGCCTCCATCAACTATAGAACCACAGTAGCTCGCTCCATACGGACATTCTTAATATTTATTGAACGTACGTTCATCGATATTTGCTGTTATTCTTTAGAAATTGTACAAGTTCATCCATAGTGGGTGAATCAAACGATTCATTCTGAATATATAGGGCTGAGCATGCGTTTGATAATAACAGTCTCTCATTGGGATCGAGCCCTGCAAGATGGCCTACTACATCGGCGGCATCCCAACAATCTCCTGAACCAGTCATTGTACGAACATGAACATTGAAGGCAGCCTCAAACGCTACCTCTTTACCATTGGACCAAGCAGATCCAGTTCTAGTGTGTAAATCAACTTCTATGCCAAATTTATCAGAGATAATTCTAGCTGCTTTTTTTATTAAATCTATGTTTGTTGGATCTGAAGATAATATCGATCCTAATCCTAATGCACGTGTAAGGGAGTCACATTCATTTTCATTAATACTTAAGATATCCGTAACTTCTGATATCACGTTTAACGTGTCTTTGAATTCATCCCTTCTAGCATCAATGTCTGCAGGATCAATAAAGTGAAGGGCATTTGGTGAATGCCTGAAGACATGCATAGCCAGCTCCGTTCCCTTTAAATTACTTGCCCAATTTGTCAATATCACACATTTCGCTGAAAAAATTTTCTTCAGATCTTCCTCATGGTTTATCTTATCTGCTCCAAACGTCTCGATGTCTCCAATGTCACTCATCATTATATTCGAGATCGAATTTTCATCTCTGAACTCTAATGATGTCGTTACACCATGTTTACCATTAGCTATGCGAAGGTCAGCTTTCTTTCCAAATTTTGAAAAGATTTTTTGAAGCACTGAGGAGCCAATCTCATTTGCAATCGTGAACAGTGTGACAGGCAGACCAAATTTTGCCAAGCAATATGCAACGTTAGCTGCATTTCCACCTTTGATGTCAAACGTTTGAATGCCTCGTATGCTACCACCCCCAAGTCTTGTCTTGTAATTTACCAGCTCCAAGAATTGACTCTTTGAATCAAATTTAACAATCCTGTCCATGAAGAAATCTGGCAGGACTACAACAGAATCTTGGAGTCCATATCGCTTTAATTGCTCAAGCACATACGAAGTGTGCACGCTGAGTTATATGGATTTTCTTACACTGCAATATTTCCTAAGATGTTGTTTTGATATTAATTAATCAACTGGATGATTAGCAACTTGCCTTCAACTATTGAGATGACTTTAACTGGCAAATAAGTACCTGCAAGCGATTACCGCGCTAACTATCTACTCTAAGCTGTCCCGTTCGACCTTTTGGTCAGAGTGATTCAAGATTTGGGATAGATTCCTAAAAAAAATTTGTTATTGGTGGACGTCTAAATCCATGAATGGTAGAAAAATGAATGGTAGAAAAATGGTAAAGATTTTTTGGATTTACTCCATGTCCATTCCGCCTCCTCCGCCCATTCCGCCCATTCCGCCCATTCCGCCCATTCCGCCTCCTCCTGGGGGACCAGCTGGCATCTTGGACTTGCTTGAGGCAATTACGTCATCTATTCTTAAAAGCATAGTAGCGGCTTCAGTAGCAGATTTAATGATTTGCTCCTTCACGGCTAGAGGTTCTAAAACATCCTGCTTGTACATATCAGCAACCACTGTATTCCTAACGTCAACTCCAGTCCATTTCGATCCCTTACTTTGTTTGGCTCTTAATGATGTCATAGTATCAATCGGATCCATACCTGCATTCACAGCTAGAGCTAATGGAATTGTGTCTAACGCATCCGCAAATTTATGAACTGCAAGCTGAGATCTTCCCTCCAGATTACTTGACCAGTGACGAAGTTCGTTCGCGATATATGCTTCCGGTGCACCACCACCTGCGACAATGGCTGGTTTTTCGAGAACATCCTTTGTGACCATTAACGCATCATGGACTGAGCGATCAGCCTCGTCTACAACTCTTTGTGACCCGCCTCTAACGAGTATTGTAACGGCCTTGGGATTTTTGCATCCTTCTATGAAAACCCATTTGTCAGTTTCGACTTTACGTTCTTCCACAAGATTTGCAGATCCCAAGTCCTTAGAAGTTAAATCATCTAGGGTATTTACTAATCGTGCACCTGTTGCCTTGGATAACTTTGACATATCACTCTCTTTTACACGCCTAACTGCCAATATACCCTCTTTTGCCAAGTAGTGCTGAGCTAAATCATCAATACCCTTTTGGCAAAGAAGTACATTTGCTCCCACATTTTTTATTTTCTCCACCATAGATTTCAGCATCCTATTCTCTTCCTCCAAGAACATCTGCATTTGCTTTGGATCATTTATTCTAATTTCTGCACTCATCTCCGTCTTTTCTATTTCGAGCGCTGAATTTATCAGGGCAATTTTCGCACCTTCTATCTTCTTTGGCATTCCGGAATGTACTACTTCTTTGTCAAGTACAATCCCTTTGATAAGTTTAGTATCATGAATTGATGCTCCGGCTTTCTTTTCAACCTTTATGTTATCTAAATCAACTTTGAGGGTTTTTCCATCAGTGCTAGTTTCACTGATCTGTTTTGAAGCGTCTACCACTATCTGGGCCAACATTGGGCTATCATCAGAGACCAGCTTTGAATACATAGCTGTCTGTGCGATTTTCTTAAGGAGCTCTTTGTCATTAGTATCCACTTTTACTGCTATCCTTTGTAGAAGTGAAAGCGCATGTTCAGCTGCAGCGGTATAACCATCTACAACAACAGAAGGATGAACATCTTTGCTAACCAGTTCTTCCGCCTTTTCCAACAATGCGCCTGCAAGTATCACTGAAGATGTTGTTCCGTCCCCGACTTCGTTGTCCACGGACTTTGCTACTTCAACCATCATTTTTGCAGCAGGATGTTGCACGTCCATTTCCTTCAAAATGGTAGCACCATCATTGGTTATGGTTACGTCACCAAGTGTGTCAACTAGCATCTTGTCCATTCCTCTTGGCCCTAGACAAGACTTTACCATTTCTGCAATGAGTTTCGCAGCCATAAAGTTATTTCTTTGTGCTTCTCTACCTTTACTTTCTTTTGTCCCTTCCCTTAATATTATAACTGGCATTCCACCAGCAGTTGCTTGAATTGATTCCATTCTCACATATCACCTAGAAGAATGCTACACTTTTTTCTCTTGCCTCTTTTATAGTTTTACAAAATCCTCTGGGTTCTACTAAACTAAGGTAATCTTCACGCCATTGAGTTGAGAAAGAAATTTAATTTGACTTATCGTGTCTATTCCTCCTAACCAGATCCTTCTCCTGTAATTAAGACATTGTCTAGGTCGGCGAATTTGATTTTTAATAGCAATAAAATGAGTCTTTCAAATGAAGACTAATAGCATTCCAAGAGCGATATTGAACGTTCCATTTGCTTCCGGCATTTGTCTTCCTCTCCCTTCTTTTTACATAGTTCTTTACAATAAAGAAACTTGGGCACCTATTGGCAAGAACTAATAATTGTTTACCAGGAGATTCATTGTTTCACGCTCACCCCATCCATCAGATGATTGTTATAACACATCCTTAATCTGCTAAAAACACCAAAAATCTGGGTGACTCCTCCATCAAGAAGAAAATGAATTCTTTTAAATGGATAACTCAATTGTGCCAGGTATGTCTTCGTCCTTGGTAGAGAATCGCTCAAGGGTGCGCAGGTTTCAACTGGCGAGAAGTTAACTTTGTACATCACTCTCTATCTGTCTAATTTTTTTTAACTTTTCATTAAATTTCGCCCTGAATCGGGGTATATTTATAACAAACCTTTCGTGGATACCCTCTCCTATCTTATCTAATTTATCAAAGGCTTGAACGTCAAATGTAATTCTTTGATCATTGACGCCAGTTATTTTTGCCCTAAGTAGAACTTCTGTGCCTACCGGCGTAGCTGCAAGATGTCTGATATTTACGTGAGTACCCACGGAATCTGATTCCGGATCCTGTAGGAACTGCTCTTTCAATAATAGTCTGCATGTTTCTTCCATCTGTGCAATCATAGAAGGAGTTGAAAATACATTTTCCCCTTCCCAAAGGAAGCTAGTTGTTTGCGACGAACTCACCTTAATACGTCTCTCCTTGGTTGCCCCCGTAACAAATGGAATTTCCATCAATTTGTATATAGGTACAATTTACTTTTAGAGTTTTCTTTAGATAAAAATTGCCTTAGACTTCCGAATACAAAAAGAAAAGAAGGGTTTGCTATCGGATTACCTCTGGCGTCTTGCACCTGAGATAATCGCGTACACTAGTCCTACTGTTAACCCGAAGGCTAATGGTATCCAAACTCCGAAGCTCTCTACACTTACATATATCTGCTGAATCAGGCTATCGAACATTATTAGTCATGTTATAAAGTAATCAGTATATTAGATTTTCTCAAGACAATCTCAGAAAATGCTTTATCGCTCATTTTAGAAGGTCAAGTGACAGTCCTGTATCATGTACCTCCGTCTTTAAGATGCAGACCAACTTCAGTAGGTTGTTACGAGTCAGTACGATGTCCTTAAATTACCGGCATTCAGGATCTTTCAGGTATGAAAATGCAGAAGGAATTCCGCAAGTTCTGCCCAAAATGTAAGACCCACACTACACAGTCTGTTGCTATATATAAAAAGGGCAAGGATAGAAAAACTGCCTTGGGTGCGCGTCGTCATGCTGAAGACAAAAAGGGATACGGAGGCCAGAAATTCCCAGAGCTCAAAAGAACTGCAAAGACGACGAAAAAGATTACTCTAAAGTATACATGCAAGACTTGCCAGAGAAAGACCATGAAAGAAGGAATGAGGATGCGAAAGTTAGAAATTCAACCATAACATTAGTGGTTATTATGAGAAAAGAGAATATACTGATTCCAAAACCTAAAAGTAAGTTTTTGTCTGTGCAGTGCCCAGAATGTCAGGAAAAAATGATAATTTTCTCTCACACGACAACCGATATCCCATGTAAATCTTGTGGAAAACCAATTGCAATAAAGAGTGGAGGGAAGGCTCGAATCTTGGGAAAGTTGTTAGCCGCTCTCGACTAATTAAGATGGGCATTTGCTGCTTTAAGATCTTCCATGGTGTTTATGTTAAAAGCTACATCTGCCCTATTCATCACAATATAGGATTCATTTGCTTCTACCCCAGCCAGAATTCTAGAGGTGTCGATTATAGAGATTCCAGAATGACAGTATTCAACTTTCTCAACAGAAATTACAATGCTTGGTATTAATCCCAAGCTTTCGATATAATTTTTCTCTATGATGATAGAGACGAAATTTGCATCAGGATTCCAGCTTTTCAGAATGTCATTTATTGTTTCTGCTTTCAGTATTGGGAGATCAGAAGGAACAATAATTATGTGCGAGGGCTTTAACAATTCAATAACTCGTCCAAGATCTGTACTATAGCCAACTCCAGATGTCTCTATTAAATGAAGAAGACCATTCACGCAATGATTGTGGTTACGCAAATACATTGTTGTAGCAGTTGTGTGGTGGCTAGTTATGCCTAATATGCAACTAAATCTCTTCGAGTATACCAATGCATCAAGGACATGTTCTACCATAGGTTGTCCTCTAAAAAGGACCATAGGTTTTTCAACCGCAAATCCTTGATTCATCCTAGACCCTTTGCCGCCACACATTATTGCAGCCATTATGGGGCGATTCATACTACTAATAGAGACAGTATTAACAGCGATGATAGACGAGTAATTTCATTGGAGGCTCCCAGTACGTCACCGGTCAGTCCTCCAAAATTTCTGGCTGAAAGATTGCAAATTATACCGGCAATAACCAGTCCCGTTCCCAAAGAGATCAACCCAACGTAACCTCTTAAGATCAGAAGTATTATGAGTGTAGATATGGTGGCAAATGCTATTTTCTTTTTGTCTTTCATCTCCCTTGTAAAGGGTGAGCTAAATCCTTCCCAGGCAGATCTACCGCTGCCTGCTTCTATGACCATTACGTATTTAGCTATTACCTCTGCGGTTATTATACTGATTAAGAGTTTGAAAGCAGAATTAAAAGTAGAAATGGCTATTATCAATCCTATGACATAGATAATTAAAGATATTGCACCTGCTGTACCTACTGCAGGATCGGACATGGCCCGTCGTTTTGCATCCTTACTTCCCTTCACCATTATGCCATCTGCAAAGTCTGCAAGTGCATCTGCATGTTGCATTCCTGTAATTAGTAGTATGGCGATTGTTACGAAAAAGCCCACTAAATAATTTTCCAGATATATCGAAATTCCAAAAGCAAAAACACCTACGATTATGCCTATTGTAGCACCCACAATTGGAAACAGATGCATATTACGAGCTGTTATGCTGATGTCTGTATTACCGGACCTAGGTACAGGAATGATCGTCAAAAACGATAGAACCGAAAGGATTCCATTAGAACCCAAAGAAAAAGGTCCACCATCCAATTGCTGATAATGATATTATCAATGGAAATGACACCAATACGCAAAAAACTATAGCGGTTACTTTCATTATTTTTATAGCCGTCCTGCATTTTTCGATAGACAGGGGTTCCAATTCTCTACCCAAGGTGTACTCATCAATTTTCTCTAATTTTATCCTCAGAGCACCTGCCATCGTAGACATCGGATACCCCGCATTTACACTGTGTGTATTGTGATGATCAGTGGACAAGACGTGAATGGAGTTTTTCCAATCTGCTCCAACTATCCTTGCCGATAGGATCATTAACATTGCACACAATCTTGCAGGAACATAATTTAATATTGTGTCTACTTTCGCGCTCATCCAACCTATATTGAGATGATATTTATCCGTATAGCCAATCATCGAATCAAGCGTATTAACAATACGGTATCCGACGGCGCCGGAAGGACCAAAAAAGGAGTAATAAAATAGCGGTGCAATAATCCCGTCTACAACGCTTTCGCCAATTGATTCGATAGTGCCGGATAAAACATGTTGGATATCCAATGTACTAGTATTTCTGCTAACAATGTACGAGAGATTCTTTCGTGCTCTTACAAGATCATTTTTTTCCAGAGCTCGGATAATAGCATATACATGCTTTTCCATTGTTAATATCGCAATACTAAACTTGATAACTATAACTGCATAAATTGCGAACCCAATGAAACCAAAAATTGAATAAATGTATAGAGAAAGTAGTTGGTTCAAAATACAAATTCCTGCGGCCAAAAATAACGTGAGTACCACTCCATTGAGCTTTTCAATCGTCGAATTTCCGGACTTATGTTTTAATTTGTGAATAATCACATCAATAAACTTTCCAAGCCATGAGACTGGATGAAAGTTGTTTGGTGAGTCACTCAAGCTGAAACAAAGTGCAACCCCCATGGATAGTGAAAAAAGAATATAGATCACATCCATTTCTGTTCAAGTCCAACAAGCCTCGAGACGATGTTCTTAATGTCGAGACTCTCTTTTACTTTCGATGCCAAAATATTAACTTGTTCATCAAGCGATTCCGGTGATTCTTTGAGAGGTTGCACCTTAGTTTCATCTAGTGAGTCTTCATTTGGTAACGCAAATTCTATTCGCGGTACTATTCCCAGTACCTCTTTTTTTGTTATCCGCTCGATTGACGTGATGGCGCCATCTAAAATGAATTTATCACCTCTAAATTTGTTTATTACTATTCCCTTTACTAATTGACAGTGGCGAGGTTTTAGTAACTCTAATGTTCCTACAATGCTTGCAAAACAACCACCGCGTTCTATGTCTGCTATTAAAATTACCGGGGCGCAAATTTTTTCGGCTAGTATCATATTTGCTATATCATAATCGGCGATATTGATTTCTGCTGGAGATCCTGCTCCCTCTATCAAAATGACATCATTTTCTTGCCGTAGTTCGTCCAAATTCTTCAGCACAGACGAAAGTCCTTCTTTGAGAACAAAGTGTTCATAATATTCATTTGCCCTCATTCTTGCATAGTACATGCCGTCTACGAAGACATTACTCCAATAATCTCCCATTGGTTCCAGTAATATGGGGTTCATTCGTGTATCTGGTTCCTTCCTCGACGCAAATGCTTGGACCGCTTGTATTCTGGCTATTTTTTTGGTCGAGTTAGAAATTGTATGAAAATTAGATGTCATATTCTGAGCCTTAAATGGAGATACCGTATAGCCCATGTCAGAGAATATTCTGCATAATGCAATTACTAGGGTGCTCTTCCCTGCTCCCGAGGATGTTCCTTGAATCATAAGTACTTTTGCATTCAATGGTCTATAGACTCCAAAGATCTGAGGAGTGCAACATTTTCGTCATGATTCCTGATCGCCACACGAATGAAATTTTTGCGCAGTCCTCTAAACGTACTGCAGTCTCTAACAAGAATCCCCTTCCTCCTCAGCAAATAATCTCTTATTTTTAATGAATTACCACCATGCAAATCTATCAAATAAAAGTTCACATCGGAATGGATTGTAGAAAATGACTTTAACCTTCGATGAATTTCTTGGAACATAAACTTACGTTCCTTTCTTATGAGATTCTTTGCCTGGCGAAGGTGTTTGGTATCATTTAAAGCAATAATTCCAGCCATTTGGGCTAAGCCATTCACATTCCAGGCAATTCTATGCATAGACAATTGGCGCGCGGTTCGAGGATGTGAAACGCTGTATCCAAGTCTTAAGCCGGCAAGGCCATGGGATTTTGTCAATGATCTTAAAATCACCATATTTGGAAATTCGCTAACTTTGTCTATTAAAGACAAATGCGCCTCAGGATCATCAGTCAATTCCATAAAGCTTTCATCAAGCAGAATTTTGGTTGAATCGTTACTCCTTTCTAATATTTTACGAATAGATCTATTCGAGAGAATGCCGGTAGGATTATTGGGATTGCATAAAAAAATTGCATCTGTGTTTTTTGCACTGTCCAGTATCGTATCAGGATCGATTTCCCAGTCTAATAGAGGCACAAACTTCGCTCTAGCTCCTACCCTTCTTGAGGCGAGTTCATACTCGCAAAATGTGGGCGAAGGTATTATCACCGTCTTCTTGACGAAAGATCTTGCGAAGTTATGAATTATTTCAGTCGCCCCATTTCCTACGTTAATATGGTCAAAAGATATCCTTCCATCTAGATAACGGATCAAATTCTCTTTAAAGTCTGCGCATTCGGGGTCTGGATAATTACATGAAAGTGTCCTTAAACATTTCTTGAGCCTAGTTATTGCACTTCTTGATACTCCTAACGGATTAACGCTCGAGCTAAAGTCAATTTTAACAATATGTGGTCCTGCTGAGTGGATCCCACCGTGAAAGCAAGAGCCTGCAGCCACTTGATCAAGATTGGTATCTAGTAATATATATTTAGAATCAGTCACCGCTAAGCAAATTCTTCAGCGACAAGTCATACTCCTGTAAACGATTATTAGTTCCATTCAAAATAACGCCAAACTATATGCTAAAAGTTGCCCTTGTAGGTGCTACTGGAGCAGTTGGTCAAGAATTTGTCATTGCTCTGAATAGACACCCTTGGTTTGAATTAGACCTAATCGTATCTTCAGAAAGATCTGCGGGCAAGAAATACATTGACGCATTACGAGATCCAAATACAGCCATACTTAGGTGGCATAACAAGGAAGAAGTCCCTGAATTTGCTAAGGATATGGTTCTAAGCAACATTAACGAGCTGGATCCTAGAAAATATGATCTCATATTTGCAGCTTTAGAATCCGAGGATGCGAAGCAAATCGAGCCGCGGTTAGCTGCACATGTCCCCCTGATAAGTACCGCCGCGGCATTCAGGTATGAAAATGATGTTCCCATACTGATTCCAGGAATAAATGACGATCATACTGACATGCTAGAATTCCAGAAGAAAAATAGAAATTGGCAGGGTTTCATTGCCCCTTTGCCAAATTGTACTACCACAGGAATGGCAATAACCTTAAAACCAATCATGGATCGTTTTGGCGTTCAAAGAGTGTTTATGACATCAATGCAGGCCCTATCTGGAGCAGGCAGATCACCAGGAGTAGTAGCCTTAGACATCTTGGACAATGTAATCCCATACATTCCCAAAGAAGAAGAAAAAGTCCAACTCGAGACGAAAAAAATACTAGGTGAATTTAGCGAAAATGCAATTTCGCCTGCAGACATCAAGGTTAGCTGTACCTGCACAAGAGTGCCAGTACTCGATGGACATACAGAAGCTGTATTTGTAGAAACAAGAGAACCAGTGGAACCTGAATCAATAAAAAAAGCAATGTCAGATTACTCTGATTCGGTAACGACAAAGAACTTGCCGACGGCACCAAAAGACTACATAATAGTCCACGATGATCCAACAAGACCTCAGCCCAGAATAGACAGGGAGATTAACGATGGGATGACTACAGTGGTAGGACGACTAAGGAAAGATACTGCGTTCAATAATGGCATAAAGTATGTACTTTTGTCTCATAACGAAAAAATGGGGTCTGCTAAAGGGGCTGTTTTGCTTGCTGAACTTCTTCGTTCTAAAAAAATTATTTGATGCCATATATTTATAAAAAAATGATTCAAATTTGAAATTAATACATTTATTAATCCCCAAAGTTACGATATAATTGGTGATTTATCTGAGTAAAATCGATGATTTGGATCTAAAGATCTTAAGCGAGCTTTCAAATGATGCAGCGGTGTCGGTACCAAAGCTTTCAAAAAAAATCAATATCAACGCATCTGTTGTCTACAGTAGAATTAAACGGTTAGTAAGGAGAGGCTTCATTAAGAAATTCACAATCGTAATCAATGACGAGGCTCTAGGCTTCAGTGTTAAAGCTTTAACTGGCATAAATATGGATTCAAAATTGCGCGACAACGTACTCAACGAGCTTTTTAAGATTCCGGAAGTCAGAGAAATATCCGAAGTCACTGGGAGATTTGACATATTAGTGACTATGAACTCTCATTCACTTGATGAAATGCATCAGCTGATTTCCGAACGGATTGGGCGTATTGAGGGTGTTCAAAAGACAGAAACATTCATTGAAATGAGAAAAACTGTCAGAGAAATGCTATTCCCTGCTTCGAAATTAAAAAACTCGTCGTAGTAGATATAGCAATACATTTGTTATAGCCGGAAATAAGGATATTGTAACTTTTATATTATATTTTATCAAATAAAAGCAAATCCTGATTATCAAAAATTGGCCATTCATACAAATTATGAAAGTATTAATGTTATTGCGACATGTCACAAGTTTAGAAAGAGGCCATTCGTAATTTGATCCCCCAGTTAACTGTAGGAAATCGGATCAAGAACTATTATGAGTTAACGAAACCGAAAATATGGTACCTTTTAGTTTTTACCGCATTTGGAGCAGCTCTGACTGCGTCGCTTCTCTTCAAAATTGATGTGACGCCTTTGCAGTGGTTTTTGCTTCTCGCGGGAGTGGCTGCTGGATCGGCTGCAGCAGACACAATTACAGGATATAACGATCGTGACATAGATGCAATTATGGAAAGGACAAAAACTAGACCTATACCATCTGGAAGAATTTCTCCAAGAAATGCACTGATCTTTGGATTGATCTTGACTGCTGTATCTCTCATTTGTGCATGGTTGATTAATTACTTAGCGTTAGGACTAATGGCGTTTGGTCTGTTTGACAATATAATTGTCTACAGTAAATGGCTCAAGCGTAGGAGTCAGGCCAACATAATACTTGGCGGTTTTTCAGGAGCGGCCCCTGCGTTAATTGGATATGTTACAGTTACTACGCAGAATATCGAAATTGGATTGGTTATGGCTGCTCTTGTTTTTTTCTGGATTCCAACACACATATGGAGCCTTGCATTACATGTAAAGGAGGATTATACAAAAGCAAGGGTACCGATGTTGCCAGTCGTTGCTGATGAGAGAACATCAGTTCGCGTCATAGCAATAACAACCCTTTTGATGGTGGCATTTAGCATAGTCCCATTCTTCTTAGACCAATTTGGCTTAATCTACCTAATTACCGCCACCGTGTTTGGTATCGTAATGATTCTCTTGTCAACATGGCTAATGGTAAGACCTAGTGAAAGAGCATCTTGGATGGTTTTTAAATTTTCCAGCCCTTATTTGAGTGCACTATTCATAGCATTCATAGTGGATGCGGCATTTCATTAAATTAATTTTCGCATTCATATAGAATTCTTGCGATTACGACATGGGATTCTAATCCGTAATCACTTATGGAATACATGGTATCAAAAATGCTTGTGACGTCTTCCTGAAAATGACCGCGTTGAAATCCTCCTACAACGAAACAATAGTTTTTATTTTTGTCTTCTACGCTATCGACTATAATTTGAAAAGGATTGCTCCTAATTCCTTTTCTCGAAAGACCAATTACTTTATTGGGCATTACAATTTGACTTATAATTTCCTTGAAATTGATATCTTCCTTTAATTCAATCAATTTTCTTGAGCCATTTGGGTCATTTATCACCTTATCTCTGAAGAGATTCATCATCAATCCTTCGAATCTAAAATAAGACTTCGGAATTCTTAGATCTTTGCTAACGAGGATTAACTTATTTTCTACGGTCGATACATAAACGTTCAGTTTTCTTTCTATGAAGAGTGGGGTAGAAAGTGCTGTTAAAAGAGAAAAATGAACAATATCCGGTCTTCCGCGTTTCCACCAAAGCGGAAGATCGTGGTGGGTCATAGCAGTAAAGTGGTAACTCGTATCAAGTAGAACTTCTTTTGGCTTCCTTCCTATTTTTCTAGCGTAGTTCTTTACTGAAGTATGATCTAATATTCTTGGTGGTACCGTTTCTAATGCCGCCTCCGCAATAATCAAAGAAAACAATATGATTCTATAATTGAATGAGAGTTATTTAGTTACTGAAGGACGGGTAAATTCCCTCATAACACATTACGTCTCCATAGACGATGCTGTCTTTAGATTCTCATTGGATTATTAAAATCTCAAGGTAACAACAGATTTATTGTACAATCAGAGTACGCTTTCTTAGCAGTTGAAAAGGAACAATAGCAATATCATCGCTAGTGAGAGAATTGAAATTTTGGAAAGAAATTTACTACATGAGCTTGGAATTGACAACGACTGGGCAGAGAAACAGGCACGAATCGCATTAAGAATAGCCTTGCATAGTAGAGTAACCATTCCATATTCATTACGGCAACTATTTTGCAGGAGTTGTAAGCAATTTATCATCCCAGGTAAAACTTCCAGAGTTAGGACTGGTAGAACTCGAACGAAATCTGTGCGTATAACGTGTTTAAAATGTATGCACGTATATAGAAAAATGATATGTCCGTGCCGTCCATGATAAGGAAAACTGAATCACGTTAACTAGACTGGGAGTCAATTCTTTTGTGGGATTAAACATGTGAATCGCTTATTTGCTGCTTCGTAAAATAGTAATCATAGCTAAAAAGATCTGATTCAACGATTAATAGTACCGGACTAATGCAAAAACCAAAGCTATCTGACTTTATTATTTGCTTATTGATAGGTATAAGGATTTATAAGGGAATTAGCGCAAATCTTGTAACGTATTATGGCCAAGGTTTATGATATTCCTGCTGATTACTTGATCTCTCGATTTGCCGAGCACCTCAAAAAGGATAAGAGAATAGAGGCACCTAATTGGTCATCCTTCGTCAAGACAGGATGTCATGTGGAGAAAATTCCTCAGAACAAGGATTGGTGGTACGTCCGCTGTGCGTCATTATTAAGAAAGATCTATATGCATGGTCCATTGGGTGTATCAGATTTGAGAAGGGAGTATGGCGGTAAAAAACAAATTGGATACAGTCTTGCGCATCACCGAAGGGCTGGTGGTGCGATAATTAGAAGAGCACTTCAGCAGCTTGAGAGCTCAGGATACCTAATTAAGAAAGGTAAGGGCAGACTTATCTCTGACGAAGGTATGAAGAGAATGGACAGAATTTCAACAGAAATTTACAAGGAATTGGCAACCTCAATGCCCGAGTTACAGAGATATGCCTAATATTCATTTAATATCCCTATGATAAGAAATGTCAGTATCTCAGCCACAAAACAATGATGAGGATATTCGCAAAAAGGAAGCCGAAGCGACCGTAAGACAGAAGGCCTTAATGCTTTTATTGGATACGAACGCCAGACAAAGGCTCATGAACATACGGATAGTCAAACCCGAACTAGCTGCGGCAGTGGAAAATTATTTGATATCGGCTGCCTCCTCTGGCAGGTTAAATAGGGCGTTAACGGATCAAGAACTAAAACAGTTGTTAATAAATCTACAACACCCGAAGAAAGATTTCAAGATAAACCGGATTTGATAGCTCTTTCACTTTTATTGAGATGAATGTCCTCTAACTAAGAAACAAATTTTTCTGTGATCCGAAAATTGTTTCAGGTAAAATCTAGTTAACTATATTAAGTATTCCTACTACTGACAGATTTATGAAAGCAGCTGTGTATAGAGAATATAACAAAGATCCTACAAAGGTCATTAACATAGAAGATGTTGATATGCCCAAGCTTAAACCCAATGAGGTTATGATCAAAATTGAGGCAGCGGCCTACAATTATAATGATCTTTGGGCAATATGGGGTGATCCAATTAAGGTACCACTTCCCCACATTTCCGGCAGTGACGCAGCTGGCGTAGTTGTCGAAGCTGGCTCGGATGTTGTAAGACTAAAGGTTGGGGACAGAATAGTATCACATTCAAACATGAGCTGCAGAGTCTGTGATTTGTGTACATCTGGCAGAGAATATGATTGTAATGACAGGCTTATCTGGGGTTTTCAGACAGGACCTTTATGGGGGGCCTTCTGTCAATATAGTCATCTTCCAGAAGTAAATGTTGCTAAAATACCTGACAATGTATCATTCGACGACGCTGCGGCCGTATCGATGGTTGGAATGACAGCGTGGCATATGCTAATCGGCCGTGCAAAGATCAGACCAGGGCAAACTGTGCTTATTATGGGCGGCACAAGTGGCATAGGAATGGTAGGTATTCAAATCGCGAAGTTATATGGCTGCGATGTTATCGCCACCGCAGGGAATAAGGAAAAGATGGACAAATGTCTGGAATTAGGCGCCGATCATGTTGTCAATCATAGAGAGGCAGATTGGTACAAGAAAGTAAGAGAGATTACTAAAAAACAAGGGGTTGATGTTGTTTTTGAACATATAGGGAAATCTACCTTTCCCCAAGAAGTAAGTTTACTCAAGAATGGGGGTACGTTAGTTGCCACTGGTGCCACAACGGGTTATGATTCTACAATCGATTTAAGGTACCTCTTCTTTAAAGGGACAAATTTACTTGGATCTACCCAGGGTACGAAGGCAGAATTGGAACAAGTCATCTATTGGACTTCCAAAGGAAAGATTAAGCCACTCATAGGACAGTTACTTCCATTTTCAGATATGGTAAAAGGTCATGTTATGATGGCTAATGGTGACCAAATGGGCAAGATCGTTACAACACCCCAAAAACTCTAAACCTTCATTCATAAATCGATTTGCTGTTCAGGACACTATTATTTATCCCTGGCAATAATGAACGATTCATCAAAAAGTCATTTGTACTGGACGCGGATATTTTATGCTATGATTTGGAAGACTCAGTTCCAGTAAATGAAAAGGATGTTGCAAGAGATTTGCTCAAAATGTACTTTAGGGAACAGATAATTGATAATTCTCGATCTTCCATCTACGTAAGGATCAATTCGAGTGAATCAGGCTTGGCAGAAGCAGATCTTTTAGACATGATCCAGAATGGTGTGGATGGTATCGTACTGCCAAAAATTAACAATGGCCATGAAGTTATCGAGGCGACAAAGATAATAAAAAAACTTGAACTTGAACGGGGTCTGGGGCCTGGACGAATTGCGATTATTCCATCAATAGAAACAGCCAAAGGAGTAATGAATACTTATTCAATTGCGAGAGCAAATGAAAGAGTGGTAGCCGTTGTGTTCGGAGTTTTTGACTTTCTCCATGACATGGACATAGGGGATTACGGCGATCCTACTAGCTACTCATATGCCCGTTCTAAAATTCCCGTAGAGGCCAAAGCAGCTAACGTGGCTTCGCTGGATGCGATTTGGCAAAACGTGAATGACATTAACGGTTTGATTTCTGATGCGACGACAGCCAGAAAATTTGGATATTCAGGCAAGTCCTTAATTCATCCTTCGCACATTAAACCTGTACATGAAGTGTTCTTACCGACGCCAAAACAGATAGAATGGGCCAAAAAGGTCTTTGAAGCCTTGCATGGGGTTATGGAAGGAGGATCCGGACCTGGAGCAGTTACGCTTGATGGTAAAATGATAGATGCGGTGCATTATAAACAGGCGAAAGCAATCTTGGAAATGATCAAAGGTATGAATCTATGAAAATGCATTGTAAGTCTGCATTGATCGCCGCGAAAACTA
>JALZOS010000029.1 GCA_030913755.1 Thermoproteota archaeon
CTATCCGGGAGGCTTATGATGTAGAAAAAAGTAATTAAAACTGACTTGTGCCGGAATTATTGAAAATTAACAGAATGAGACCTTCAGTATTCTTGCTATTATTATGACCATAAGATCTTAACGTACTTCCACTATTCCTCTGGTATCAACTTGATTTCTACTTGTAGAAACAAATACTTCAGGTAATACAATTATACAACCTTTCGATTGTGTTTTTATAAAAAAATTATCATACTGTGAAAGCGAGATTTGACTGTGTTTGCGTAGCTTAAGATGTGGTGGAAGAAATATTCAAATCGATCGAGCATCATTATATTAAACCATGTAAGATAACTCCAGAAATTAGAGAAACTGAGGTTTGTGCCTAACCGATTTGCACTATGTTATTGTATATAATACTGATTACTTTTATCAAATTCTTTTACAATCTCAAATCTATTCTCAAACTTGTCATTTGATACATGCCTGAGTTGAGGAAAAAGACTCACTGGATCTTTTGCCAACAAATTGGTAGGATGGTCTTCACCAAAGAAGTTTTTGCAAAGTTCCAGTATCATTTTTCTAACTGTGTATTCTTCCAAGATTCCAAAGCTGTGAAGATATTCATGAGCCAAAACCGTGAACAAATACGAATTGTACTCTTCAATAGATCTTCCCGTATTCTTTATTATCTCTAATACAAACCTGTTAACCACTATGACGTTGGAACCTAGGATATGATAGGCGCCCAAACCAGAAGGCATGCCTTGTAGAATAAGACTTAGACCAGCTCTTCGCATGTCAAAAACAGCAGATACTGCATATTTAACCAGCTCAAAAGCTTGATTATAATTCCTTACCTCGAGTAACTTGTCTCTGTTTGCGATGTGTTCCTGACTACTTATTGCCACTTTATTATTAATTCCTTGTTATGTTATGTCCAAATTTAACTGTATAGGATTTTATTCATTCTAACTCTAACACACAGGTCAATTCATTCAAGATCCTCTATCTGTTGCAAGTGTGAAGGACGTCTAATAGTACTAAATTTTGCGTCCATTAACTTGATTTTTTATACAGTGCTGAATCTTTCCGGTTGAATTTAGAGAGCTCTGTTTGTCTCAAATGCCTCAAGTGCCCTGCTCGTAGTCCAAATTGTTTTATATAAAAATGTTCTCTGTGTTGTGCATTCTTCCACTCTGTTGCTAAAAATATCAGCATGTCTTATGCATGTTATTGCTTGTGGTAACATAAAACGAGAATCTTATTTGTGATAACAAATAGATTATTTTTCATCTATAAAAGTAATATGTTAAGTAAATCATTACCCTAAAAAAAAGAAAAATCGAATCGCCAATTTTTATTGTGCTTGAGCCATAGATCTAATGCTATTCATACAACGATTTCCTGCTAGACGAGGTTGGTTCGTGCACGTGGAATTTGGCCTGGTTGTAATAACTGTATCTAGACGAGTTAAATTACTTAACAAAAGTACTATCTAATGCTAATAACTCATAAATGACATGATTAAGTATGTCAAAGGTAGACGAAGATATTAGCAATCAAGTCATTGATCTTCCATCCAAGAAGCGAAAAACACAGGAGAAAAAAGAATCAGAAGAAGTCGAAGTTGAATCAACAGGTGGGGATTTAAAGCTGGCGGGGATTGAGTCAAACTCTGATGCTGCTGTCGAGCTAGATGGGAATATCACAGACAAAGGCAAAACCATTGAATTTCTTGAGAATAGAGGATTCAGCATAGAACAGGCAGATGATAAATTCGAGATCAGAGTTACTCACCGTTCTCTTGGAGTCGGTCTAAACGAAATATTTGTAGAATCAGACGAAATAGAAGGAATAAAACAATTGGGCAACCTAGTAAAGATTATCTACAGCGAGGAAGTCTTAATACTGATAATACAGCAATAGCAATAACGACATAATGCTTACGATAATCTTTAGTTCGAATAAATTCAAAATTGGTTCAGAAATATAATATTGTGTGAATTGGACTATTAGTCTTGCTAGAAGTATTTCTATAGATATATGCAGACTCATTACTGTCGAAAATATACCATTAACAACATATTTGATACCAACATAAAACGCCATTTCTACTAAAACAATAAGTGTTTATGGAATTGCTATTAGTATTATTAATATTTTATTTTAATAAATAAATAACTAATGGCTAATTTGAAACATGAACCAATTGGGGCTAAACGTTCTTATTGAATGGTTTCAAATCATATCTGTTTATTATGAGAAGAAGAGTCGAAATAATGGCAAGATCTACCACTGCCAAGAATGGTCATGAGCGTATCACAACAAACAGAGACAACATTAGGCATCTAGAATATTTTATGAATGGTCAATGGCGCCATAGCCACAAGTGTAAAGAGTTTACTAACAAAGAGTGCACAATCAAGATACTCAGCAGCACTTTGCAATAAATAACCGCGATAAAACTAAATCAAACATACGGTTTGAATCCAAACCTGCTTACGGGATATCCCCATCGCTTTGAACACCATCAAAACATTGGGTTCATCAACTGATATTTAAAAAGCCCAGAATCCTAATAAGTACTATTCTCATATCAGGCTAAAACTTAAAACTCTCAACCAGTAAGTGTTCAGGACGTTCCAAGAGTAATTTTTACTTGCACACTGCTATCTTTGCCCACCTGAACAAATATTGTTTATTGGTTCATGCATCAAATCTGAGCCCTTAAATTGTCTTGGAAATGAAGGACTCTACATATGAATAGTCTTCAATTTATGAAATTTGGGCCTCTGCCAATTAGAATACTGGCAGGCCTAGCTTTGATATTACACGGATTACCGAAAATTACAGATATATCTGGAACTCAAAGTTTCTTTCCTAACATAGGTCTACCACCTGAACTTGCTATTCCTGTTGCTGTTCTAGAAGTGATTGGGGGATTGGCTATATTATTTGGTATTCTAACGAGGATAGCCGCTGGTCTTTTCATAATTGAGATGATTGGCGCGACAGTTGTAGCAAAATTATCAAAGGGATTTGTTGGTGGATTTGAGTTAGAATTACTCATCATGGCAATTTGCATCAGTCTCTTCATAACTGGACCGGGAAGGATTTCAATAGAGTATGATGTTTTGAAGAGAGAGTTATTTCCTAGAGGTAAACGAATGGTTGATCATCTCAGGGAGAAATCTGCTCTCAGTTAGACATTCATCGAATTTTGACTAAATCACCCATTTCCGTTGCTCAGGCCCGAACACCGAATAATGGATCGGTATGTACTGATGCTGGACGGAATTGGGGATCGAGCGAAACCTAACTAATCTTGGCAACGACCAAGGATAGAGTAGACAACTCATAATTATTGCGGTATCTACCTGTGGCGTCAAATATCCTAAAGATATCCTAAAGATATCCTAACATATTGAAAATGTAATCAGATGGTAAGAACTATACCGTGGCACCGTTCCAGATTAGTTGATATGACAAGATGGCGATAGTTTAGAAATAATTAACTAATTGTGTTCATGAAGGGCAGGAGAAGGGACCTGGCAGCAGATCGCATGGCACAGATCTACTTTAAAGAATAAGAATGAACCGGTTAGTAACACAAAAACGATCTGGAAAATATTGGTTCTTCTGTAATAGAACATGAGGAAAAGATGAGAGTTCTCGACACGCAATTGTCACATCTTGCCAGAATTAAGGAACAATTACTTGAGCTTGATCTAGCCCTCAGATCTTGCAAGATTAATTTATCTTCATATCATAAATTCTGTCAGGCCCAAATTTCTGGATTGAATGTAAGAAAGTATGCACACATATTATTATTTCAGAAAGATGCGTTAAGCCCCAACGTTCCATTCCCTATCCCAGGCATTATACATGTAGGTTCGTCATTGGGGTACTGTGGTCGATGAGAAATAATAACATAGTTAATCAAGAAGTAAATCAGGACAACCAATGTATTGACGATTCACAATGTGTTACCCTTGGAAGTAGACGATTAGACCTCAGGAAAAAATGTGTCTCTGCAATTTCAAATCGTAGAAAATGAAGGTTCTGTCGGATTAGTGAGTGGTACTAACGATCAATTTAATCTATGTGTTACTGGTCCTAGTTGCTCCAATACTGGAACAAACACTCATACAGTGCAAAAATAGGAGAATTGTGGAATAAACACCAAAGTTATAGGTCGAGGACAATGGAAATGATAGAACAACAACAACTATATGTACGCCTGCCCTTCATGATACAAACAAGGACAGATGTGATAAACTAGATTGGGTAGATTTAATCGCTATGACAAAAGTCGAAATAGGGAAAGTAGTTTTGGAGAACCGAAGCGGTATGACAAAAGTCGAAATAGGGAAAGTAGTTTTGGAGAACCGAAGTCATTTCGAAGGACTCCTATAAGAGTTGGAGAAGAATACGATATAAAAATAGAGGATATAAGCAAACGAGGTGATGCAGGAGTAACCAGAATAGGAGGCCTTGTAGTCTTTGTCAATAATACTAGCCCTGGAGAAAGAGCGAAGATAAGGATTACGAAGGTAGAAGAGGCTTATGCTACGGGCGAAGTCTTAAATCAGGTTCAAAAAAATGAAGACATACCACGCCATTTTATGCAAGTGAGATCGGAACTTAAACTCGCTAAGTTGGCTCAGACGCCTGAGGGGAAGGAAATATTTGAAAGATACGGTAGCAGTTTGAGTGAGACTAGAGACGCTATGAAAGCCTACGACGCTGCAGTTAGGTGCGCTGAGGAAAATGGTTCTTTAGCAGATTTTCAAGACGCAATTATTAATGACATTTTCATTGCATTCAGACCATTTATCGAAACCGTTTTCATGAACTCCTTGAAAAAACCATCAAATAAGAAGCGAGGTCGATACTGACAATAACCATCAACTTCTTTAATCGGTCCGTCCTTCTAAAGGGTCATTCCGACACACTGGCAGTCGTAATCTCGAAGGAAATAAAAAGTTAATTTAAACTAAAGCAAGGATATTAACTTCAAGCCAACCCGCGTTGATTTCAAGAAAGGGTTTATAATCTCCAAAAGGTGATAGTATCTATAGTGGTACGAACCATTTATCGTATTCTTCTTTTCAACTACGGTATAACAAGGGATGATACGCTAGTAGAAGGTTCAGAACGTCTAAAGAAGATATTAGTATGAACTACAATAAACTAACGCCAGAAGAGGAAATGGTCATTGTCGATAAAGCAACGGAGGCTCCTTTTGCCGGCGCTTATGACAACTTTTATGAAGATGGAATATTTATCTGTCGAAAGTGTAATGCCTCTATCTATTCATCTAAGTGTAAGTTTGATGCTGGTTGTGGATGGCCAAGTTTCGATGATAACTTCCCAGACGCAGTAAAGCGTGTACCTGATCCTGATGGAACAAGAACAGAAATAGAATGTGCAAATTGTGGTGGTCACTTAGGACACGAATTTCTCGGAGAAAATTTGACAGATAAAAACACTCGGCAATGTGTAAATTCCTTATCTATACGTTTTATCCCCAAGGGCAAGGAGTTACCCGAGACAGTACATGAATGACGAGAGTGAAACAGCAACACTAGCCAACGGATGTTTCTGGTGTAGTGAAGCAATCTTTAAAAGACTCAAAGGTGTCAAATCTGCGACACCTGGCTATGCAGGAGGAACAGTAAAAAATCCTTCCTATGACCAGGTGTGCACTGGAATGACCGGGCATGCAGAGTCAATTCAGATTGAATTTGATCCAAGAGTTATACATTTGGATAAAATCCTCAATATTTTCTGGCATACACACAACCCCACCACTCTTAATAGACAAGGTAACGATGTTGGCACACAGTATCGATCTGCAATTTTCTATCATGACCAAAAGCAAAAAGAGATTGCTGAGAAATCGAAAAAAGCTCTTGAAAACGAAGGGGTTTATAAAGATTCTATTGTAACAGAAATTACACCTTTTAAGAATTTTTATGTTGCAGAGAATTATCACAAAGATTACTATGATAAAAATAAACAAGCCCCCTATTGTAACTTTGTCATTGATCCAAAAATACACAAACTGCTTCAAGAGTATGAAAATGACGTAAAAGCAGAATATGCTTGAAAGGCAATGTTGTAGGTTAATCCCCTAAGATGGCTATCCATGCTTCTCAGTTTCGCTCTGAGCTGGTTAATGTAAATGAATAGTTTATCTACAAGATTTAATTAACCATACAAAAATTATATAAAATACAATATATCAATATTAGGAATGAGAGCACGATGTGACAACTACATCCTAAGCAGTGTCGCTGTAATGATAGTCGTATCCGGACTGACTTTAATTCTTATGAAAAATACGTACGCTCTAAATACTGATATCATTAATAACGAATCAACTTCCTCCAAGACGAATCAATCGGATATTGATTTAAGTAACGTAAATATTACAATGTCAAGAGGTCCATGCCACGGGATATGTCCAGTCTATTATTTGGAAATTGATTGAGATGGAAAAGTCATCTACAGAAGGCTATGAACACGTTAATGTAACAGGTGAAAAGAGATCAAGCATTTCTCCAGAGAAAGTCAAGGATTTAGTAAATGAATTCTACGATTCAGGTTACTTTAATCTCAAGGACAAGTATGATCAAATACAGATAACAGACCAGCCTACGGTTTCCACCTCAATAAATATAAATGGAAAGTTCAAATCGGTTTACGATTACCTGGGTACATTTCAATTACCAGAACTACAAAAGTTAAGAGATTTAGAAAACATGATTGATCAAGTAACTAATTCTTCACGCCGGGTACAATCTTTATCCAATACTAATTCGTGAAGTCGTAGATGAACTAATTAAACTGGAATGCTGGAACATATTGAAGAACCACCTAATTGTACTGTCATACTATCCATCTTTTCTCGATTTCAAAAAGAAGATCTCTATATTTTAGAACCAACCACTCCAACCTTGATATGCAATTAAGAAATGTCAGCTAACTTATGTAAATTGTATTTCTCTATTGTAGGATGGAGAAGGTCTTATTTGCTGTTGATAATCCCGCTGGGATAGAAGCAGTATAGTTACCTGGCCCTACCTGCTGTCCATTAGAGTCCTTTTGATCCCATTTGACGGATTTCGTTCCACCAGAATCTAACACGGTAATTACCTGTGCTGAAAATAATGAGTATTTCTCGTGGCTAACTGCATTTTGTATACTCAGTCCTAAAATGGCGTTAGGGAAAGTTAATGGTTCTGTTCCAGTATTATTTATGGTAATATTAACAATTTCTCCAGTTTTATAAGTTGGCTTATCAGTGTAAATAGCAACCAATTGTTCACTATTATTTGTCAGCTGAGGAACCGATCTTACTGAAGGCTCTCTAGGACTGCAATACGCCACCGTAGTTGGTCCAGGTGGAGGAGGACACAAATCTGTTGCAGGACATTCAGTAGGAGATCTAACCAACTGACCATTAGTACAACGTATCTGTCCTTGTCCTTCTTGGGCAAATGCATACATAGTAAGACCTTGACCAAAACTCTGGAGTATAATGATTGAAAATGTCATGAATGAAAATGATAATGCGAAGAGAAGAACGGCTTTATACATATTATAATAATTCACCCGAGTCGATATAAACATAAATTGCGAAAGTCGTAGAGATTTAAACTAGTACTAATATATCTATAAGAGTTTTGTAATAATACCTTGAGTCAATTATTATATAACCTGATATCCGACCTGTTATTTTAAGGAACGATAAAATTGGTGGACAAGCGCTAGATACTATCTATAATTTAGTGGGGAAATGTGAATTTAAGAATATTCTCAATGTGGGTAGGATTTGGCTTAAGTTTATTGAAGAGGAGAAAAGTCCCTTTGGAATAAACTTGAGAAAAAAAAGGACTCCCAACAAAATAGCTGCTGGGGATCTTTTTCAAGTAGCTAATGATTTTCATATGGTTCCTGAAGTTGGTGTTAGGAAAATACAAGTAATAGATTAATTGAAGTTATTAGACATTCAACAACCTAATGATTAAACATCATTGAATGATGTTATCGTATCCAGCACCGAGCACAATGTCCTATGCCGTAACGTTCTGGAGTTATATTTGACCATTTTCCACTTTCTATATGTGTGATATATTAACAGGTTCTATGTTCAGGAGTGACCACTAGCAAATTTGCTCACATCGGAGCGAATACAAATTAGATTGAAGACACGAATCCATAACTTTTAACCCTAAAGAAGCCATTGAAAGAGATTTGTATTCTGAAAAGGAACTACGTGCATAAGTGTTTCCCCAACCAAAGAGTTGAAACGTGTTCTTTATTATGGGCACTTTATTCACTATCTATTTCTTCTAACTCTCTCGTTCTTTTTCTTCGAAATGGAAATCTCTTGAAGTTTTCTGGACTGTTCAACACCTACAATAGGTAAATTTTTCTCATCCAGAAGCCCAATTTGAGCCAGAAGTGATGCTTGATCCCAGTATATATGCTCATGAACAATCTTGCCGCCTCTAAACTTCATCACAACAACGTGGGCAAGCTCAACATATTTATGAGTAGCAGGAACGCCTGGTAACATAAATTTGATTTCCCGATCATGCTTAAAGGTTAAGATAAGCTCGTCTACTACTTGATCCTTCCCAATCGTTCGTGAAATGCGTATAATTTTCGTGTTATCAGGCATTTGTCCAATAAAGTCCTTTTTATAAAAGTCATATACCTCCCGATAACCGACCCCTCCTGTGAGTACTGGTACATGATGAACTGTTGGCTCTTTGACCATGGTTTTCATTGTTGCTTCTACGTCGTGGTCCACGAATTCGTGCTTCAAGTGTTTATCAAAAACTGCCCCTAAGGTCACACGTTTAAGATGACTACGTTTATTCATGCGACTGCCCTTCGATGTGAAGTAGCGGACTATTTTTCCTTTTGCTAATTGTATTCTCATCGAGATGAATAATAGCAAATGCGTTTGAATTTTCTATAAAATTGAAATTGATACACAGAAGGTTGGATCATAACTAGTAGCACTGTATTATATGACCTGTGACAATGTAAGTATGGCAATGAGAAGTAATGTAGCCTTCAGCCAAGCTGTCTCTTTTTTTATGCGAATTCACCGTAATACAAAAAGAATTATTAACTTTTATTGCAAATAGATAATCCTTTTGGCAAAAAATACCTTGCGAGACGACTTTAGCGATCTTTGAAATTCGTGGTTTGGAGTGATATCAGTCTCAAATGAAAGAAAAGCAGTGTCTAACAGTAACATTTCGAATTAACCCGCGTCAGGATATTCAGAACATCGTCTATCTCTCTTATCCAAATATTAGTTCATTCTAGATCTTTTTAATTTGCATCACACGTGTTTGCACATATATGGAAGATACTAATAGCCTTCAAAACTTCCTCAACACCATTAATTTTTTTTGCAACTCTGAAACTACATCAATAGAACCCTAAATCACAGTACACCATAACATAGGTAAATGGCCTGACTGTCACCTTAAGTATATAAGCTACGCATTTTTTATGAAATGCACCTTATTTATCCTCAAGGATACCATCAAAGATTGAAATAGATATCATCATTATCACTTGTTAGCAGGGGTTGCGGGATTGAATTGAAAAGATTTCATCGTAATGATAGGAGTGGAAACAGAGGTGGCAGTTTTGGAGGTTCAAAGGCACTTAGGAAAACACCAATAAGTGTTGGAGAAGAATATAATGTAAAGATCGAAGATGTCAGCAGACAGGGAAACGCTGGAATAGCCAAGATAGAAGGTTTTGTAATCTTTGTCAACAATGCGAGCCCTGGAGAGAGAGTAATGGTACGCATTGTAAAGGTGGGAAATGGTTACGCAAGGGCCGAAATCTTGAATCAGATCATAAAGAAAGAAGACAAAGAGCTGGGAATGGGTGCAAACGAAACCCAATAGAACAGGAAAAACACGAAAAAATTTCGCTAGAAAACTGATTAAGGAATATTGTTTGTAATGACTTGCAAGGGGATATGTCTTAGACATAAAGCAATAAAACCAATTGGACATGGTAGATATGCTGATGGTCAAAAACGATGCCAGATGTGCAGTATTTTTATTAAATGGAATGGTTTTTTCTGCCCTTGCTGTGGATACAGACTTCGTACAAAGCCAAGAAATCAAAAGTACAAGTTAAAACTGGCTCAAATACAGTCCAAAAACCTTCAAAAAATAAACAAATTTAATTATTAATGACAATTCAATAACGCCACCTCCAATGAACCTTTCTGAATCATAGTCTTGTTTGCAGGATTCCGCTGGTTGTTGTTCTGAGAGAACCAAAACCTTCAGTACTAACTTTGTGGAAAAAGGGTTTAATCTGATAGAATTATTGAGTAGACCTGGTTTTCGGAATAATTTAAGTTGAAACGTTATAGCAAAGGCAAACACTGCACAGAGAATGAGGGCCAGTAAAATGGAGATCTATGATTATGATTCCAAGTGTCGTTCGTGCGAAGTAAGATGGTTAATTTATAGGGAATACTAATCCATGCAGTACTTCCTCGCTTTGAGAGGGAGACACAATTTTGATTTTGGCAAACCCATTCAGAAAACCTTACGAGAGGAGCAAATCAATACATCGAAAGAAATACTTGAAGGTAAGATAATCTTTCAATGAATTTCGTTTATTAATCCACAAAGTGAGGAGACGAATCTTTCAATGCGAATTACAATATAGATCTATTGCAAACTACGGAAACTTCATCCTCTAAAGTTAGAGATATATCCTATTGTCTATAAAAAGAAATATTTGATCGGATAAAAGACGATCCCTTTCGTCGTATGCTTAGTCCCTTACTTACCCACATGGTAGGCAATGTTTCCGGAATCGAGAAACTACGTATCACCTTTTTAGTGGATGTGGATGGAAAAAGAAAGTTTGTTTAGTTTATGGAAAAAGGAATATTACCGCTTTATCCTTTCTGGTCTAAAACATGTTCCTTACCTAGCATTTTGAAGATCCTAGAATAGATTCTATATGTAACAAAGACAAACCAGAGTTACAACTCATTTGGCTGTGTGGAGAATACTTTTTGATCAATTTCCAATAACGATTTAATATATGGTAAAGAGCACTCCGCAATATCGTCATCATCATAATCGTACATATAGTCCTCATCTTCTTCGTATGATTTGTCATGTACCGTGTATCTCACCTTCAATTTTCTCTTAACCGCCCTACCCTCTTTCTTTCTATCGTCCCAGTGGTGTAAAGTTCCTTGCTCCACAACTGGTTCTAGGTTAGAATAATCTTTGAAGATCCATTCTGATGAAATATCCCCGAAGGTGCCGGTCACTTCTGACTCTATTTGATCTAGTTCAGCATATACTTCTATATGTAAATTCTTCTTTTCAAGTTCCATTTCTGATACACTAACATAGATTTTTGCAAAGGCTCCTTTATGATCGGAATGAAAGAGCAAAAGATTCAGTGAGGCCCATTCATTAGAGATGAACTCTACAGTCTCCATGCCGTCCAGGCCTTCAATATTTCTTAGCGCTGTCTTGAATATTTTAAGACAAATGTCTAGCGCAATATCCAATAAATGATAATACAACAGTTTGAATTCTCATAATTCATATTTATATTGTCGTGATAAGTCCAAAAATCGACATTTATAGAACTCAGAAGGTCTAAATCATGTTATATAATTATCACATGATTGATTACATAAATATATTAGAGACGATAGAAAGAAAAGCGCAGTCTGCAACCCCATTCACAAACGAGTCAGATAAAACCATATCCTCCCTGTACTGTCGCGGAAATATGGAAACAACTTCTTTTGGATTCAACGAAAAATTTGATGGAAGGTATTACAAGTCAGAATATAGAGAAGACTTACGTCTCACTGAGAGATTTTAGGGTGCGGCATAACGAAATTACAGTTCAAATACTGACATGGGCTTAAAGCAAAGATACTGCCTTCCGATTCTAGTTAGAATGGGAAGAGATAATGCGAGTCAGAGACAACAGAATGAGAATGCGACAGATCAAAACTAGGATCGCATGGATATTCCCTAAAGGTAGTGCTAAAGATGATCTTGAGAACATAACATTTGTTTTGACCAATCTAGGTGGTCGTCTGAATGCTTCGACCCTTTAGTAATACATGTCCAAGAAAA
>JALZOS010000044.1 GCA_030913755.1 Thermoproteota archaeon
GAACTTAGTCTGTCTTTGAATACCAGCGTCTTTACATTCGAGGTTTCCACTACAGTTTCTGCGATACAGGTCATTCTCATCAAATCAATATCTTTGGGCAAGTCCTACGATTTCTCCAATGTTTTTAATTCCCTTTCTTACAAGATATCTCTTCAATTCTCTTGTGATTCTTTTGAAAAAAGTATCGTCCCTATTACCTAGGACGCTTCCAATCTGAACTGCTGAAGCCCCTGCAATCATGTACTCTACTACATCCTCCCAAGATGATACTCCACCACATCCTATCACGGGAACATTCAACACCTTTGAAATTTCATACACGCATCTTATTCCTATGGGTTTGATGGCCTTTCCAGATAAACCGCCTATCTTGTTACTAAGTATGGGAATCATTGATTGAACATCAATCTTCATAGCCCTTACAGTATTTATTGCAGTAATCATGTCTGCACCAGATCGGATGGCTACTCTGGCGATCTCAACCACATCCACAGAACCTATCCCAATTTTCACTGATATTGGCTTACGTGTGTGCCTTTTAATAGTTCTTATAATCATGCTAACCATCTCAGGATCATCTCCAATTTCCATTCCCATTTTTGATACATGTGGACATGACAAATTGATTTCATATCCAATAATATTCAAAGAATCCAAAAATGATATCATTTTTGGAAAATCCTTTTCTGAAGATCCTACCAAGCTAACTAAAATAGGTACAGACTTATTCCTCAATATTTCGTGAGAAAAAGCACGTACGCCGGGATTGGATAGCCCAACAGCATTAAGGTAAGTTTCGTTACCTAGAGGGACGATAGTGGGATTAGCATATCCTTTCATAGGGTCCACACTTATGGATTTGGTCACTATTGCACCTATATTATTATCATATAACCTTTCAAAAATGTCCTGAGATATTCCCAATATCCCTGATGCGAGCATTGTAGGATTCCGGAGACTTATTGGACCCACATTAACCGAGAGAGTTTCACTCTTTTCTTCCTCCTTCAATCCTAATCCGTTTAAAGCTGAAGTTAATATATTTTAACCTACGAACATAGATCGATAGGATGTTACAAACATTCTATGTTCCTATGACCTTGATCCTGGGAGGAATAAGACAAATATAAAGAAGACTAGCGCTCCATTGTATTAATCTTGGCAAGATTTTTTGATCCCCATATTCACATGTACTCAAGAACTACTGACGACTATGAGATGATGGCTAGAGCAGGCATTAAGGTGATAGTCCAACCATCTTTTTGGTTGGGAAGTCCGAGAACTACTGCTGGGACATTTGAGGACTATTGGGAACACATGATAACTTTTGAAACTGAAAGGGCAAATGGCTTTGGCATTGAACAATTTGTATGTATCTCTGTAAATCCAAAAGAATCTACGGCTCGGCCCCTTGCCTTCCAGGCACTAGACGCAATGTCAAAATATTTGGACAGGGAAAGAGTGGTTGCGATAGGTGAAATAGGTTATAATTTGATAAATGATGCAGAGGAAGAGTTGTTTATTCGTCAGTTGGAGATATCTTCGAAGAAAAATATGTTGGTCATGATTCATTTACCTCACACGAACAAAGCAGAAGGGATAAGGAGAACAGAAAATGTCATAAAGACTCATAAGTTTGGTTCTGAGAACACAAACAATATTCTAGTGGATCATAATACAGAGGAAACAATTGATAAGACCCTTGAACTAGGCTTCTGGGCAGGATTGTCTGTTTATCCTCATACGAAGCTATCTCCAGAAAGAGCTATTAAAATCATTCAAAAGCACGGGGTGGATCGGATAATGATAAACAGCGCCGCTGATTGGGGCATATCCGATCCGTTGAGCGTACCTTTGGTGGCTCAAGAAATGAGAAAAAAAGGATTTAGTACGGAGAAGATAGAAGCAGTAACTTTCCATAACGCCTTTGATTTCTTTAGACGATCACCTAAATTCACGTGGCGACCATGAGAAATATTTTGTCATGAAACTAGCATTCAGCACAAATGCGTTTAAAAATTACGCCCTTGATGAGGCAATATCTATTATCTCCACATTAGGGTATGACGGAGTAGAAATTCTTTGCGATATACCCCATGCATATCCCGGAACTATGTCTGAAGAGAAAATTGCTGGCATAAAGAATCTTATATCTAGGAAGGGCATTGCTGTTTCGAATCTTAATGCATTTACACTATATGCAATTGGCGACGTTTATCATCCTTCTTGGATTGAAAAGGATTCAGAGCTACGAAGTTTGCGTATCCAGCACACCATAAAATGTGTTAGGATGGCTGCAAAACTTGGTTCAAAAATTATCTCGACTGAACCGGGTGGACCGATTGTATCTGGTTCAACAAAAAGAGAACAACTTCTTAAGACCTTCGTTGATTCGTTGACTGAGGTGATATCTATTGCCGAAAAGGAGAGAGTAAAAATACTGATCGAACCTGAACCAGAACTGTTGATACAAAATTCACAAGAATTCATTGAGCTAATGGGTATGATTGAATCTCCGTGCGTAAAGTTAAACTTTGATATCGGCCATTTCTTTTGTGTTGGAGAAGATCTATGTAAAACCATTTATAAATTAGCTGAGTATATCGAACATTTTCATATTGAGGATATTTCAAAAGAAAGGATCCACAAACACCTTATACTCGGGGATGGGGTCATAGATTTTAAATCTGTTTTCAGAACGATAAGCGATGTTGGCTTCGATGGATATGTTACCGTAGAACTTTACCCATACCAAGAATGTCCCGAATACGTTGCGAAGAAGTCAATCGAATTTCTCAATGGTCTGATATACTAATTTAATTGGAATTTTGCCAGCTAATACTATGATTTCGAATATCATAAATATAACGGAGCTGTGACACGTTACTCATGCTACCAACATATAGAAATTTCTTGCAAGGTTTCGGTGTTTTTTATACAAGTCATAGTCAAATTTCATAATGTGAATAAGAATGGGTACAATAAGAGACTATCTGGCCTTAGTTAGGTTTCCAAATCTGTTCACAATTCCGTCAAACGTAATGGTTGGATTCAGCCAGCTTTTACTTTTCCCAGAGGCACGAATGGAGAATCTAATATTATTGACGATTACTTCAATTTTGTTATATGTAGTAGGTATCATCATCAATGATTATCGTGATCTAGAAGTAGATCGAAATGAGCGTCCTGAAAGACCGCTACCCTCAGGCAAGATATCTCAACGAAGCGCTCTGGGATTTGCATTTTTAGCAACAATTTTAGCAATTATTCTCGCGGCTTTTGTAAGTGTCTCTAGTGTACTTTTAGCCGTGATTCTTCTAATCACAATCGTAGCATATGATTGTTGGCTAAAAAATAACATTCTAGGACACTTCACTATAGCCTTAGCTAGAGTCTTCAATGTTGTCTTAGGTAGTAGTCCGGGTATCATTATTTTAATTAGTATCCACGATGATCTCTCAAGGATAACTGTGATCTTGGTAAGTGTATTCTTATATGTTACTGCGATAAGTTACATGAGTAGAATAGAGGTCGAACCATCACCCAAAAAATCCAATTTCCAAATAGCCGTTATTTTGCTATCAATGATTCCTGCCATATTGACCTTTTTTACACTTATGGGGTTCTTTAAATGGGATCTATTCTTATCTTTAGTTATTTTCGTTGGTATGTTGATTAAGAGTCTTGTTAGAAAATATGGCTCTGCCAATCCAGAGGTGATAAAGAAAATAGTTCGCAATTTGGTATTATCGATCATAGTATTAGATTCTGTATTTATGAGTGGTACAGTAGGATTTGCTTATGGCCTTAGTTTACTGGTATTATTGGTACCTGCAATGATTCTCTCACGAAGATTCTACGTAACGTAGGGTAAAGGAATTTATTACAAAAAACAAATATTCTTGTTGGTTATCCTTGTGGTTAAGCATCTAATAGTCCTTGACATTGCGGGTCTTGAACCGAGACACATCTCTGAAGATAAAACACCTAATATTTGCAGCCTATCTGGGAAGGGTGAACTAGCAAGAGTTCGACCAGTATTTCCCGCCGTTACTTGCACTTCACAGGCTAGTATACTATCAGGAACATATCCTCGACAACATGGTATCATCTCCAATGGACTATACAACAGAGAAACTCATACAGTCTCATTTTGGGAACAATCAAGCAGTTTGGTTCAGGCAGAAAAAGTATGGGATATTGTCAAAAGAGGGGGACGTGGGCGAACGACTGCTATGCTTTTCTGGCAGAACACAATGTATGCAGACGCAGACATTGTATTAACACCAAGACCTCTCCATATGGAAGACCGGATGATAATGTGGTGTTATAGCCGACCGCCTGGATTTTATGAAAAAATCTCTTATGATATCGGAAAATTTGATTTGTCTACATATTGGGGCCCTTTTGCTTCTAATAAATCCAGTGTATGGATTGGAAGAGCCACTGAACTCGTTTTGGAGCGGCAAAAACCTAACACGTTATTCACTTATATTCCTCACATGGACTATATTTTTCAGCGAGAAGGAATAGCCCCTAAAACTTTGAAGGACGAAATCAGATTCGTAGATCACATCGTTGGTAACATGATAAAGAAGACAATAGATCTTGGAATCCGTGAACAAACTCAATTTGTCATATTATCCGAGTACGGATTTTCTGATGTAACTAGCGATATCCCTTTAAATCGCGTATTCAGAGAACATGGTCTTTTGGCCGTAAGGGAAATAGAAGGCAGAGAATATATCGATTTTGAATATAGCTCAGCATTTGCGATGGTAGACCACCAAGTAGCTCATATTTACATTAAAGATGCTAACCTACAACAAGTTAAGAGAATTCTTGATGGTATCGAGGGCATTGAAGTTGTATTAGATAGGGAAGGTAAAAAGTTGATGAATATAAATCATGAAAGAAGTGGGGACCTAATTGCAATCTCTGATAGTGACAGGTGGTTTAGTTACTATTGGTGGTTTGAGGAGGAAAAATCTCCTCCATTCGCAAACAGGGTAGATATCCATCGAAAACCTGGATACGATCCTTCAGAATTATTCATAGATGCTAAAACTAAGGGAATACCGCTGAATGGTAAAATGGTTAAGGCGTCGCATGGACGAGTACCCTCCTTGTCTGATGATGCAGGATTTGCTGTCTATGTCTCTGACAGAAAAGGAATAAACAAAGCGGATGAAGATATTGTTGATACTGTTACTATTGGAAGATATATAAACAGTCTAGTGAAGTAATATTGCGATCATGTGATTTCAGATGAGTTGGAAATATTCTATTACGCTTTCATCATTCAAGGATATCGAGCCATTAAAAACCACCCTGGAAAGAATGACAATGTTTGGTTTTGATGCTGTGGAAATGTACGGGGAGCCTGACTCGGTGGATGTTAGTTCCATAATGGATTTATTTCATTCATACAATATATCTATAAGCGGGATTACTGGCATGTGGGGTCATGCTAGCGAAGAATCCTCAGGGCGAAAGCTAGTTACGCGTAATAAATCAATATTCTTCCAAACTCAAGATTATATAAAGAAATGCATAGCACTCTGTGAGAAACTAGATGGAAAGCTCTTCAACGTATGTCTATTTAGTGATGATTCATTGGTCCAGATTGATAAGAATCATGCGAGGATATCAGAATCTTTAAAACGAGAACTGATGTCTACAATAATTGATCCACTGCGTGAAATGAGCATTTTTGCAAAGGACCGCGGTGTAGAGCTGCTCATAGAGCCATTGAATAGGTACAGTACACCGGTTTGTACCAC
>JALZOS010000055.1 GCA_030913755.1 Thermoproteota archaeon
TCAACCTAGAGAATGCAAATCCGATTAGTAATAAGGACTTTCTAACTAGTAACTGAACATCTACACAGATTACAATATAGTGAGTTTTCTGGGTAGTGATTTCTGCAATGAGGACATATGAGAAATCTTCTATTGCTTTCCCTTAATGCATCATACGATGGTGCGACAATAATAACGACCAATAGAAATCCTCTTGGTATTCATCGTATCTTTTTGCTGTCACAGATAGATTGATAATCACACTTTCTGCACAAACACGTGAATAAAAATGCATAATTGATACATCAACCCTAATATTGTTATACTGCATTACATCGCTGCATTCAAATAAATAAATTCATTGAAACTTAAATGTGAAATACAGAAGCAGAACAGAAATAGTAGCAATGATCCTAGAAGCTGGAAACAGTGGAGCAACAAAAACAAGGATTATGTATAAAGCGTTTCTTAGCTATGCCCAGCTGAAAGAATATTTGTCTGTCCTTATTGAAAACAAACTGCTCGAATATTTAGAAGGATCTCAGACCTATAAGACTACTGAAAAAGGCCTTAACTTCCTCAAAATGCACAATGAGATAGGCGAGCTTCTTCACACACCAGCAAAAGAATAAGAAATATTGATATTAACTATATTGTATAGTGGGAGAAGGACCCCCCAGAGCCAGTATTGATATGAATTTTAGTTCGCAAAAAAGGTGACGTTCTACAAATTGTTTTTGTAGGTCGAGGGGTACAGACCCAATCCTGTATTTTGATAGAAATTTGTCGTTTATTGGGTTACAAAGGTTTCTTGATGCGATAGAATATTGATTTTGATATCTCCAATAGATTCATTCGTCTTTACCAGGATACCAAAAAATTTTAACATCGCCTCTAATTGATAAGAAATAGGAAGAAAAGAAGAAACTAGTGATTGGAAGATCCAAAACACATTCTGATATGTTTATGGTCATACTCATGGTCCCTTTAATAGGCATTCATAGTTCTATTCCCATAGTCCAGGCCCGCCCAGAATGGGAAATACGAGCAGAGGCTCAGTTTGAATTTGCTAAATTTGTTGAAAAACTTCAAAAGGAAATTGAACTCAAAGATCCAAAAATATTCACGGATTATAAGAAATTGATTATTCAATTATTGCCAGAATTTAGGCGAACCATTGATCGTTTGGATCCATCGGTGAAAATGGAATTTTGCAAGTTAGCAAGTACCTCAGCAGAATTTCCCTTATATTGTAATTCCTTGGATCAACCTTTGTCTCTTCCTACCACGCAATCTAACCCTATAGGAAATTCTTCAGATCCTTGTTTTGCTCTTCAGACAGACAGATTCTTGACCGCATTGGAAATCAATACTTTACAAATTCAATGTAATAACAAGTAAATCTTCAACGTTACGAAATCGGACAATCAGAGACGAGAAGAATTACATAACGGTTCTGATACAGAACGAGTAAAAGAACGATTGAATGTAGGATGTGATGCTTTACTATTACTCTCAAGTGAAACCCAAAATATATTGAAGAGTATGAATAAAGATCTTGTTTCATGTCACTCTAATGATTCCAGGAGAAGTTGAGTATAATAGATAACAGGACCAGGGAGAATATCGATAGAGTGTGATGTTTTGAAGAGGGAAATATTTCCAAGAGGTAAAAAAATAGTTGATCAATTAAGACAGAAAACGATCTGAGAATATGAAATATATTTTCGCACCTCTCTAACTTTATTTATTTCGATTCTGTTTCTACTGTGATAGATCCAATGCTAACTTTAGTTCTACAATCTCTTTTTCAAGAATGATCTTGTCATTATCATCTCTTGTGTATTTTAACAATCTTTCACAGGCTTGTATTTCTGACAATATTATGTCCTTTTTGTCCCTGCAAAGACTGTGATACGAGTCAACGAATGAATATGTTACCTTTCTCTGTATCCTTACATCCACAAGTTTTGGCCACCATGTCATAATCTGCTTCTGTACGAGCGATATTCACCCTATACTATCGCCACCTTAGTTTGTCCACAATCCTGAGACCATTTCATTTATGTACTCATGATCTAACTTGTAAGACTGATAGTTTGAAATAGGCATCAATTCCATTTCATTATTACCACACGAAGGACACAATACGATAAGTCCTATTTCCTGTCAAACATGAGGCACACCAAAAACATGACTCACACATCAAGAAATTTTTCTTATCGATTAACGTGTTTTCATTCTCATGAATCAGTGCTTCTATTTTAGATATGCTTACAATTGTAGACCGTCTTCTGGGTTTTCCCTACGAAGGTCGCTAATTATCATTGATCCTATTGAAAGTAATGGGATTTAAGTATGTCTACTATCCGACAGTGCTAAGACACCTGCATTATGTTGTGGAACTATGACAATTCCATAGACAAAGAACACGTCAATAACGAACCTCATACTGCAGTTATTTATCTAACGACATGAATTATCCCAATAGGAAATGCACATAAGTTTGGTATAGTATACAAATAATTCTATTTTGTCAAGTAATTCTTAAATTTTTCCCGTCATCGGGTAAATAAAAATAAACAACTTCATTATTAAGAATTTTTTTGTTAAAATTCCTGAGCACTTTGAAATCTAAGGCTACGTTAATCAAATTGAAACTTGACACAAAATTGACTAAATCATGCCGACACCAGTGTATCACATGCGGTGTAATCTACGAATGCAAAAAAGATGGGTGTAGAATGCCTTTCCAATATGATAGATGTTCTTCGTGTAGACAACTTTTGAACTTCTGATTCTACAGTATCGAAATCGTCACCAGATCTTCTGTATGTTATTCCGAGTTGTGCCTCTCCTACTAGTATGTTCGGAGATAGAGCCTTGATCAAAAATCTGATGACAAGAAGGTCAGGGTATTATTCCAACTAAAGAAGGAGAAATAACAACATGGAAAGGATATGGAATAGAACGTTATAATAATCGCAACCGAACAGACAGAGGGTCAGTATTTTTTAAGGCCTCATCAAACGGAAAACTAGCGTTTATAATAACAAGATTGCGATTTTTGAATACGAAGCAGATGAAAACGGTAATACTTTTGGAAAAATTTGGCAATGGAAATAATAATTTAAAACATTTATCACTTTCAGTATGATGATAAAAATATTTTAATTCATTTGATATCAATTATTTTATTTGTTCTTTTCGTTAAAAGGATTAGATAGCTTTCGCCTTGTGCTACCCCGCATTCACAGCCTCACAATTGACAGCCGTGAGCGATTTCAGCGGCCCATCAGTTCAAATGGCTGAAAATAAATAATAGATAACATCCAAGTGTTATAGCGTTAACATTACCGGATTAAAGAATAGCACTACGCCATGAATATATTCTCTAATTGAATTACTACAGTTTGAAGTCCACAATCTTTCAGTACACTCTGGGTAACTCCACCCACCGCAACCAATTAGAATGTTACTCATAATTGCTTCGATATTGATAATGTGTATTATTAAGACTTGATGCTATGTTGCATGATCGAACAGTATTTTTGGGTAGTCTTATGATGATTCAGGCCATACTGTTGAACCAATTATAGAGTGATGCCTTTAGGAACATTTCCTTTATCATGTTAGGAAACTTAC
>JALZOS010000115.1 GCA_030913755.1 Thermoproteota archaeon
GTCTTGTACCAATGATAAGATTCTTTCTTGATTTGTTGCCTCAAGTTGTATAGCGACATTCTTGTTATCATCTTATTCGTCTTGTCATAGATTTCTTTGATAATCTCGTTATCTGGTATCCTCTTGATAGAAAGAGTAGCAACTATGCTTTTGGCAAGGGTTCGCTCTTGACCTGTAAACTCGGCCACGCTCTAATCTTTACCCTTTGTAAAGATAAAGGTTTCCAGAAGAAACTAAGATAGTTTCCTTCTATCTTTCCTTACTGCGTACCTATTTTGTTATTATCTATCCTGCTGTTGACAACGGCCGTATGCAAGTGCTCATATATTGTGACAATTCTTTCAACAATATCTTCTTCTATCACATTTTTATCTCGGAGATCCTTGAAGTATAGTAATAGCGACGCCAGGTCTGATAAAATATGGTCTATTGTTCCACGTTCGAAAGAGAATGTTTCGCTCTTTTTTTCAACGTCAGACAATTCATTTTTTCCTTGCCTATTTTTCCTTTGGCTAGTTTGTATTTAAGGATTCCGAGGAAATTATTTCCGCAGATGATCGTGCAAAAGGTTGTTGGATGATTTAAGTTCTTTTTCTTTTTGATTTTGCCTTTGTAATTGATTCCCCGAAAATCCCCCAATACACCAACCAAGCGCTTGGCATATGGAGAAAGGGCATCGTTGCTGCCGGTAATGCTATTGATTTAAACTATATTGTCCTATTATCATTTAATGAATTCAACATCTACTGTTGTAGCAGTTGGGGTGACAGGTATTGCCCTATTACTGACAATGGTTGCAATAACGGTCCCATTAGCGTATGCACAAATGACTTTAGATATAACCAGAGCTGGTGGCGATAAACCCTACGGAGGAGAGAAACTGGGAACAGTTTTGATTGTCCCCAAAGAGCATGTAGTGTGGGTAACGGCTAACATGTCGGCGCCCCCAGCTGAAGGAAAAGTATATGAGGGTTGGTTTGTTGACGACGGAGGTTCAGGGTATAAGCTCAGTCTAGGCGAATTTGCCAAAAATGGCACACTATATCTCAAAGAACAGATGGTTAATCCCTACACTTACACCCAATTCATCGTAACAGAAGAGCCATTTGAAGATCCAGATCCTAATGCAGCAGCCGCAACAGGCGGAACACAGCTTCAGACGCCATTCGGACGTTAACTCCATCTTTTTTTTATGAGCTTAATTTCAGATTATTATATTGCTATAATGACAACTGACTCTAACTTCTATATCCTACGAGATACACGTCAAAATTTAGAGGCAATTAAATTAATTCCAGTATACAGCTCCGAGCAATGAGACTTCCACTCAACAGTAACGATACGAAATTCTTTGCGCGGCAATGAAATGCTCGGATTTTCTCGACAGACGGTAGATATTTATTAAATATTCTAAATGTATGTTTCAATTAATTCAAATTATTTGTGGAAGATATGTGTATGACGGTCATAAAGTATACATCAAGATAGTACCTCTGTTGTGAATATCACAATAAATCCTACAAATTACAGACAAAAATACACGAGAATCAAATATAAAGGAGCAGTGAAATGTTTTTCTTGTGAACACACCACCGGTAACGAGAATTTTTACGATTGCTGTATTAGCAGTCGTAGCAACTATCAGCGTCAGCTCACCTGTCTTGCCCGCTTTGGCTGATAAGGACATTAGTAATTATAAGGACATAGAAGATTTAGCAAAAGATGTAGATGATGGCGAATTGGATGATGATAGCGTGGATTGGAGTGACTTTAAGAACTCTGAAGCTTTTAAAAGCGCTGACGATGAAATTCAGGATTGTATAAAAGAAAGAGAAGAACTAGGTAACAATTTAGGAGATTACGAGATTTTGGAATGTGTAGATGAATATGATTGATTTACTTCCTTTTTGTTTCTGATCCGACCTAATATGCAAATCGACAAAGGTCCACAACAGGCCTCCATCCAGCTAGCTACTCCATTTTTTATTTTTATGCTTCCCTAGTAATGTAAACTATTGCTTGATTGATGCACTCTGTTTTTGACATGCCTTTTTTGTCCCGCCATAAGGAACAGCTGGTCTGAATTTACTTTGTGCTTTATGGATTTAGCAGGGATACCAGCCACAATGTCTTCGTCAGGCACATCATGTATCACTGAAGCTCCTGAACCAACGATTACCTTGTTACCGACTTTAATCTTATGTTTTAAAGTACAATTAAGACCTAGCCAGGTCATATCTCCTATGGTCGTACTTCCGCCAATAATAGTCCCAGCAGTTAGACTACAGTTCCTACCTACATGAACATTATGAGCTATATGAGTCAGAGCATCAATTTTCGTTCCATCTCCTACTGTAGTATCTTTGAGGGAACCACGTGCAATGGAACAATTAGTTCGTATCTCAACATCATTTCCTATTATTACTTTTCCAAAATGCGGGAATGGTTCGAGTTGCAGTGAGTCATTTCTTTCAAATGCAAATCCATCTTCTCCGATGGATACGCCCGATTGAATCGTACAATTATCACCGATCACGCAGTTCTGAAGACTAACTCTATCCCCAATAATTGTGTTCTTTCCTACAATGCAACCGTCTTCTATAACTGAAAAATTGCCCACGCTACAAGTGCGGTTGATTTTTGCTGAATCTGATACACATGACAATCGGGATATTCCAGATCTTCGTTTCATTTGTGTGTCATGTAATCTATTGGCGATGTGCATAAACACTAATCTTGGGTTATCAACTAGAACTAGAAGTTGATTAGGTTTGACAGATACTTTTGTTCCAATTGATCTGTCGCATAGAATTATTCCCGCATTGGATTTTGATACCACTGAAGCTGCTTTATCATGATACCCTGAGCAAAAAGTAAGGTCATGCGAGCTGGCTTCATCTATAGCAGATAAACTCCTTATCTCCCTGAAATTTTGTCTAGATCCGCTACACTGGTGATCTATTTCTAAATCGGTTAATATAGATTCAATGTCCCACTTGTAGGCAGAAGATAGCACCTCGATCCCTTCTATTTTATGATCGTTTTGATTTCTTATAAGTGATTCCTTTGTAGAATTGTTATCTGCTTTGGACAACTTTGTTTCCTTTTGCAGATATTTTCTACTATTTTACTATGATTATGACATACCTATAGGATTGAATTCGGAAGGATGAATAATGGGATAGAATAATCTTCGCAATTTTTCCAAATAGTTAGAGTTACATTCAAGTTACGGAGACGCATGAGATGCAAATGCCCAATCCTAAGTAAGTGATATCTACATGAAAACAAGATTTACTTCCTTCATTATCCTTTGTATCATGCTTATCACAAGCTGCTATATTCTTAATAAGGAAATTTTGAGTTCAGCGTATGCTCAGAATAATAAGAATATTTTTGGAAGTGACGGTACCCAACAGAATTCGGGTCTCGAAGGTTTACCGTACTTGGGTGTAAATATGCGAGGATATTATACCAGTTTGCCTCCGGCAAGAGAAGATCTAAAAGATCCTTTTCCAAAAAATTACTATGAAAGTAGCTTTAAGACCCTCTCGAAAATAGATGCTATCGATCATGTTCGCTACAGGTTCTACTGGGAATCCTACGTAAGGAATTCTACTTCGTTCATTAAAGAGTTAGAAGATGTGGCAAAAAC
>JALZOS010000096.1 GCA_030913755.1 Thermoproteota archaeon
ACATTTGGGTCCACAATCGACCTTAGCAATAACCCCGCGTCTCTTTCTTATAATCCAAAAATTGTTGCCTCTGGACAAAATGTCTATATCGTTTGGGAAGACGACGAAGGAAATTCTGGAAACTCTGACATTTTCTTTATGAAAAGTTCAGATGCCGGAAAATCTTTTACCGGTAAATCTAACCTAAGCAATGACCCCTCAGGCTCTGGCACGCCCCAGCTTTCTGTGTCCGATGGCAATGTATATGTGGCCTGGACGGGTACTTCCCCTGACAGCACCGACATATTCCTTGCACAAAGCTCAAATGACGGAAATTCCTTCACGGGACCTGAGAATCTAAGTAACGACCCTGATATATCATTTAATCCCGTTCTCTCTGTGAATGCAACTCACGTATATGTCGAATGGACCGATCAAGACGACAGCGGAATTACTACTACAAAGAGTAAGGCTTTACCAAATATAATGTACAAAGCTGATGGCATTGCACCCTCAAACGCTGATCTGTCAGCTGCCTTAAACTCGAATTATTCAAGCCCAGATATATTACCAGGACAAAATTCTACTTACGCGTATGGCAACGAAAGCAAGACAGAGACCCAAGCTGAATTAAATCAAACTGCTGTCACTTCAAACCTGGACGCTTCCTCCTCAGGTTCAAACTCTAGCTCGTCTTTTATCCCTAAGACAGAACCCTCATACACGACGACCACTAACGGATCAACGCTAGACAACCAAACCGACACGAAGAATATCAATACTGACGACCTGAGTCCCTCAATCGGTAAACTAGTAGCCAACAAAATAAGAGCTGAAGTGTATGCCAAGACCAATTGGACTCTAGATCTTCAAGTCCAGACAAATGGGCCATCAGAGGTAGACGCAGGTGTAGATCCAGAAAACATGACGGCACAGGGGCTCGCGGCCTTGACGGCAGCTGAAGAGGCGCTAAAAACAAAAGAAAATATGAATTTGGAGCGAAATACCATCTCATCTGAGAAAGCTCTTCTCACTTCTACAATGGAAGAAGAGATAGAAACAATTCAACCATCCCACAATAAAGAGCAACATAAACAGTCAGAACCGGTAACAGGTGCACAACTAGACACAACCCCAGCATCTGAATTATTCTATTCTCAAGAGAAGCAGGTGAGCCCCACACAGCCCGGTCCAGTGGAGAATGTAAAGGATAGTCAATTAGAGGTCATAAAAGAAGAGCGCAAACCACAACGACAGCAGGTCGACACGGAGCAATCACAAAAGGAAGCTCAACAGCAGAGGCCAAAAGAGAAAGCATTGCCAGTGAAAGACAAGACGGTGGATACTTCCCCGACCCCAGATTCCCATATAGGGAACGAGTTGTCGAGTCGGTCTTCCGATCGAACGCAGGCAGAGGACGTAGAACGGAAAAAAATTACAAACCTGAAAATACAAAAAATAGAAGATCAGAAAAAAATAATGAATCAGAAGAAATTTATCAATTCGGAGAACGCAAAGGAGCAAAGGCAAAAGAACGAGGCAAGGCATCTCGTGCAAAGTCTGATACGCCAAGCAGACGAAGCTTTAAACAATGCCCAAGGACTAATAAAACAATCCAAACTAGCGAATCAGAAAGCACAGGATGCCATTGAAGAGGATAAAAGTCGGCAGAAAGAAACGCAACAGCATCAAGAGGAAAATAATGAGATCATATCCCAAGAGCTAAGTCAACTCATCAACGAAGCTAAAACCTCAGATCAGAAAGCACAGGTTGCAGTCGAGAAATATAATGATTTGCGAAGGGCGACTGAGACAGCTGTTGAAGAATTTAATACACGGTTTGGGTAATCGGTAACTATTTGATATCTCCCGTGTTACGTTCAGGCCTCTCTAAACTCATTTGTCTGTTACTACCGTTAGATAGTCTTCTTTTGACGGCGGAGATAAAGTGATCAATTTCAACAGGTTTTTTTTGAGAGTACAGTCGGCTTGTATACCGAGGAGTACACTTACCACGCAATTATTGTATTCGTTACTAATAAAAGCAGAAGTGGCTGACCGAACTATGCTCTTATGTCTTTATGTACTTTCATGATTATGTATTTCTAACAATCGTTGATTAAAGATATTTCTGTAATTGTATTATGTCTTGTCCCTTGCTGTGTACTGTATTTATGAATTCATAATTTTCTTCTTTTTTCTGCTACTTGGGTAGTTTCTCGGTAATCGGGCTTAGTCTTATATTGGATGATTCTTGTTTACTATTCTTCTACTGCCAGACAGACAAACAGCCAAAATTCAGAAGAGCCCTTGGTTATCCTGAAGAGAAGATTTGCACTAGGCGAGATTACGGAGGAAGAGTATCAAAGGATGCGAAAAATACTCGAAGGTTGATTTTATATTACAACGTCATAGCAATTCAACCAGTCGTTAAGATTTTGAATATTGGATTACAGATGGTCATGCACGAGTCCTAGATCCCGAAAACGAGCGGGATATCCTTGTCAATCGATGACAGGTAAGGTAAAGTAAAAAGTGGCACCATGTCTTCTGTCAGTGTTATTCTCAGCCCACATCCTACCACCATGAGCTTCAACTACACTTTTGGAAATATACAATCCTAACCCAGTACCTTGGGAAGAACTTGTAGCGAATTTCGAAAAGAGTCTTGGTTGTATTTTTGGATCTATACCTTCACCGGTATCCTTTACACTAACAATTACCTCCCGATCTGTTACTCTTGTCGATATAGATATCGTCCCATCTTTAGTAAACTTGATAGCATTGTTTAATAAATTCCAAATAACTTGTGTTATCCTTTCTCTATCTGTTTCTACAAAAATTGGGTTCTGTTTACCCTCTTCAGCTTTTATCTCTGGCTCGTATAGTAACTTTACTGTACCATTGGATTTTTGAATGTGTTTTTGATGATCTTCCACTATATTCACTATTAGATCATTTAGGTCAATTGCATGCTTATTTAATTTCAACGAACGACTTTCAATCATTGTAACATCAAGTATGTCCTGAGAAAGTCTCTGAAATCGTTTTACATTTCTGAGTATCACGTCTAATAATTCAACTTGTTCTTTATCCTTTATTTTGGATCTGAGGATATCAGCCAGGGCTAATATTGGTTGTATAGGAGTACGTAATTCATGAGCTGCCACATTGATAAATTCTTTCTGGAGCTCATCCTGGTATTTTAATTGTTCATTAGCTCTCCTTAGCTCTTCAGTTCTCGCATTTACAGTACCCTCTAATTTTTTATTCCAATTTAGAACCAAGAATGCAGCACCAAGCGCAACTATACCTATTGCTATTATTATAATCGTGCTAAGATTCTTTTGTTGAGCTATTGCAATAGCTACGTTGCTTGCAAGATTATGTGGAGCACTAACGTATAAAGTTAAAAAATGTTTTCCTTGAAGAGTCACCGGTTCGTAAGCTATGGTGTTGGTTTTACCCTGCATGTAAATATCGCGCATACCACTATTATTGGCTTGCTGCAACGAAGCATGCACAAGGTCATTTAATAAGTTCTTGGAAGAATCTGAAAGCGACGATGAAATTATGGATTGAAATTCTGTTCCAAAAATATATTTACCAATAAATGATTGATTATTCGCGTAGAGTATTATGCCATTATTATCTAGTAAGTCTACAGTACTGTTAGATTGTGGCAGTAATTGACTTTTGAGAATATTGGCTGTTGTAGTACCATTTACTCCTGCAACGACTATACCTTTAAAATTATTTGGTTTTGTTTCATTATTGATATTATTATTGGCATCGTATTCTGGACCCTGCTTACTAAGTATTGGATATGATATATACAGTCGAGGCACATTGTCGTTTGATTCTATTAGGCTACTATAATATGGTGTATGAGTATCCCTAGGTACAGTAAAGTAGGGTCTATAGCTTAGATCAAACCCCTTGTATTTTTGGTATGTTGTAGAATTTATATTGCTAATCCATACTATTTTGCCACTCTGATCCAGCCACATATAAAAGTCTGTTAAATCACTTGTATGATTTTGTCTATTATTTATTATGACTTGCGCTCTCTGATACTCATTATTCTGTAAAGCAGGAGAATCGGCCAATGTCTGCAGAAGAACAGTTGTAGTTTGCAAGCGGTTTGTCAGTATCTGTGAAAGATCATGTACTGCAATTCTGGCATTAGATCTTATCTCCTGTGACGCAATATCTACAATATTGTTAGAGGTAGAACTAGAATATTGATAGGAGATAATTGATAATATAACTGCTAGAGCTGCAATGACAGTCAATAAAATAATATTATGCTTGGATATTGCAGACTTGAACATGTCGAGGTAATTGATAATAGAGGATATTCTTATAGTAAAGTTTTGCTTATATCCACTCAGTTTTCCCTTATCACAACATGAACAGGATCTCTAACTAGATCTAGCCAAACGCTTAAGAACCAGCTCAAAAAGTATTGTAGAGGCGCACGGTGGGAAAATATGGGCAGAAAATAATGTGCAGGAGACAGGCGCGAGATTCAGCTTTAGCCTGGCATTAGTC
>JALZOS010000103.1 GCA_030913755.1 Thermoproteota archaeon
GTTTTAGACAATGTTGAAGGTCAAGGGATACTAAAACTAATTATCAATGGTTCATTTGTGAAAGAAGTAAAGTTACTCGAAAAACCCTTTGATTTGAAGGGCCTTGCTGAAAGGCTCGCAAGAGTCTTCCCTGGCCTGGTCAGGGTTAGAGATGATGTAGGAGCTATAATCGTTATGGAAAAGATAAAGGTTACCCAAGGTGGCGTAGAGGAAGGATCAGGTCTTGCTGCAGACCGTGTAAAGGCAGTTTATGACGAGTTCATGAGAGATTCGAAGAAATAAATCCTTAGAACACATAGCATTTGTTCTTTCTATATCACCCTCATTCATAACGCCGCGAAATGCAACTAGTATGATGTCTCATGGATCGAATGACAACATGCCGACATGCATAATTATTGTTATTATTAATTTCAAACAACCTTCATTTACCTTTTTCAATTCTCACTTTGTGTTATCGATTGGTGTCCACTAGAGCATGATTATTGAAACCGGACGCCTATTGAGTACATTAAGAATTAATTAGCGCTTATTCACTACCGACGTGTTATGTTTGCTTGCATCATTGGATCTGAGTGGAGTTCTAACTATCGAATTTGTCGTTTGAGATAAGATATTCCGACCTAGCCGGACGAATTGGAAAGCTATCTACCCCAAGCGGAGCGATTGAGACTCCAGCCTTCATACCCGTCATCCATCCCATAAAACAGTCTATCAGCCCCCAGTTCATAAAGAGCCTTGGTTTTGACGCGGTGATAACCAATGCGTATATTGCACTTGGCCACTATGGCGAAGAAGCAGTAGAAAAAGGGATACACAAGATAATTAATTTTGATGGTGTTGTTATGACAGATTCGGGAGGGTACCAAGTACTTGAATACGGTTCCATCGATGTTAAGCCTTCAGATATAGCTGAATTTGAGAGAGACATCCGTAGCGATATATGTGTTCCATTAGACAAGCCAACAGGGTATGGCCTTGAATATGGCATAGCAAATAGATATGTTGAAGAAACAATCGCAAATGCACAAGAGACCATAAACATAATTGGAGATCCTGACAATCCTGATGGGGCAATTTGGGTTGGACCTGTGCAGGGTGCAGAGCACCTTGACTTGGTCAAGAAGTCTGCCGATTTGCTTGACAAAATGCACTTTCAAATGTTCGCCCTTGGGAGTCCCGTTCAATTAATGCAAAAATATGAATTTGCCATTCTGGCAGATATTATAGCCGCTCTCAAGAGAACAATACCCTCCAAGCCGATACATCTTTTTGGTGCAGGTCATCCCCTCACAATACCATTGGCAGTAGCATTGGGATGTGACACCTTTGACTCGGCATCTTATGTATTATATGCAAGGGACAATAGGTACATGCACCAAAATGGCACTTTCAAATTAGAAGATTTATCTTATTTTTCGTGTCAGTGTCCTATCTGTACCTCCTATACACCAAAGGAGCTCCTACGAACTAATTGGGATGGGAGGATAAATGAACTGGCAAAACATAATCTCTATGTATTAAGAGCTGAGGTATTGGCCGTAAAACAAGCGATAAGGGATGGCAGATTGTGGGAATATGTTACTCAAAAGGCACGAGCCCATCCGAAGCTGACAGAGGCAGTAATGAATTTCTCAAGGTACGAGTTTCTAGAAGTAGGAACAGCACTTTTCAAAAAGAAGGCTATTTTTTTTCATGAACCTCAAGACCAATATAGACCCGAAGCTCTCAGATTTAGAAAAATGATTACTCAATTCAAAACCCGAAAAAAAGGGAACCTCATATTATTTCCAGAGGGTCAGGTTGCTCCTTTCTACACTTCACAGGCCTTCCAGAAACTCTCAAAGAAATTTCCCGACGATCAGCTATGCACATACAACCCTTATATTGGGATAGTACCAGCAGAAGTTTCGGACATTTTTCCCGCCGCTCATAATGTAGTGTCACAAGATAAACTATTCATACATTCAGTCGCTGATTTTCCAACCTTCGTAGAATCACTTGAGAATTTTCTAGTGTTCAATAAATTCAAAAATATCACAATAGTGGCCGATTCTTTCATGAAAGAGATAATTAAGAAGTATAAACCTGAAAATGATCGATTGGTAAGAGTTTTGGATTATCATTACGACGTAATAGATAGTATGTGATTATACTCTACTTAAAACTTTAATTTTGAGTTCACTAAGGTGTATCGAAACAGTCAAGGTTGTCTAGTCATTGGCAAATTAATGTGGGGTCAAAATAAAATTGTTCTTTGAATGAATGATATTCTTTATGGCCGCCTCTTTCATGGAAGAAGATGGCGAATGCATAGTAAACGCACTTCCGTCATGTTAGAAACCAGCATCCATTTCTATGTCAGTTACTGGATTGAACAGCTGAACTGTTGCTGCCTCTTGTAATGTTAATGATATATTCTGCCATAACACACGTCGCGTTCGTGTTTTCCAATACGTTTACCAGGTATGGTATTATTTTTAATGCATTATTATTTGCTTGAAGTTCAATAAGGGAAACATTTGACAAAATCACTCTATTGCCCTTCGACAATGCATCGAGTACATTTTGGGAGGCGGAGCTTGTTGTATTAGTATTGCGTGTATGATTAATTATTATTGGAATCAATGCGCGTTCATTCTTTTCCCACTGTTGTAGCATTGGGTGGACACGTACCACCGTCCAAAGTAACAGCCAACGCTAAACTGAAGCTGTTAGTTGCACCTGCTGCTATTAGGACGCTAATAGCTGTAACATCAAAGACAGCATGACAAACCAGGTCGTACTTATTTTCCTTGTTCATGGCTTTGAAGGAAGAACTTTCAGACTTATCTTTTCCGATAACACTAACGAGAACAAGAAAAACGGCATTTTCAATTAATCGTTTTTCTCTTACTGCCATTTCCTTTTTCAGGAGTTGCATTCCATAGATGTTACATCAAACACATGGATGCATGTCTATTAATGTAAACTAGATATATCTTTTATTACTACCTACAACAAATTGGATGTGGTGGTAAATGCCCATAGATTATGAGTTTCTTTACTCTTTCAGTGAACAACTACTTCGCTTTGAGAAATCTATTAGATGGATTGGTATAGCAAACAAGTACGGGGTCTTGCTCAATGTCGAATATCGTGATAATCTAATGCCATTCATGACTGAGGAAGAAAATGAAGAATATGCGGCTAATGCCGTAAAAAGGTACAAGACAAGATTAAAATTTCAGACAAAGATTGGAATGTTAAATTATGCCTTTGGGAGGTATGAGAAGATCAGTAGAGTAACGATCCCGATAAATCAAGATTACTATCTACTCTTCACTCTTGATGCGGATGAAAAAAACTATGACGATCTCATTATGAACAAGATAATTCCATTCATTGATAAGTATAAGGAAAAATTCCTCCTTGAAGATGAGTAGGGATAAGAAAATGGCTTAAATAATCATTAGATATAGCTCTGTACATACGATAAATAAGATATATAACCAAAGGAGTGTTCACCTGGCTTTCCCTTAATCCACTTCTTAATTCTTCGTTATTTCTTCAATCCGTTTACAAATCTTTTGTAAATAGAGAGTGCATCTTCTTGATCTTTTGCCCCAACTATTGTAGCAGCGCCACTTGTCATAAAGCTTACAGATAACTGTTCTCGTTCTGACCCATTACTTATAGCCGTCAAACCAAGTTCTCCCCGAGTTTTTACCTTATACCCTAGCTGTTCTGCATTTCTTTCAACTCCCGGCAAGCTTAGGGGAGATGACACCTCAGCTGGAGTAACCGTGTATGTTCTCTTGCCTCTGTCTCTACCACACAGTTCTTCAATCATAAGCTGTTGATGCAGAACAGAATCTTTCAATTTTCTTTTTGATCCACAAGACGGGCATTCATCGTGTCGGTACATCTGAATCTTTTCCAAGCAGAGATCATTCAAATCAATATACAGCAGCTTATTTACGAGCGTTGGATTTTCTCCTGTAATAATCTTTACCACTTCAGAGACCTGAATGCCCCCCACCAAATACAATATGGATGGGTGCACACCTTCCGTACTGCAAGTTGGCATATCATCTTCTGACAATGCTGGAAACATACACCTCAAGCACGCAGATTCATTTGGTATTATGGTACAGACCGATCCCAACATCCCTAGAGCACCAGCGTAAATTAGCGGAATATTTAGCTTAATACAAGCATCATTTAATGCATAACGTGCATCAATACTGTCAAGCGCATCCACAACGATATCGAAACCATCGATAATTTTTTCAGCATTGTATTTAGTAATTGAGATAGGAAGTGCTTCAATTTCTACGCTTGGATTAATCTGTCTTAGTCGTTCTCGAGCTGCCTCTACCTTTACACGCCCTATATCGTCCTCAGTATAGAGATGCTGACGGTGAAGATTAGATATCTCGACTACATCTCTGTCAACTATCTTTATTCTTCCAACTCCCATTGCGGTAAGTTGAGTGACGACCGGATTACCAATTCCTCCGACACCGACGACGCAGACCTTTGCCTTCCGGATTTTTTCCATCCCAACAAATCCGATTTCGTCGAGCATTATTTGCCTCGAATATCGCTGTAAATCTTCAGTTTTGAGTTCTGAACCGCCGGCTACTGCTGGAAGAATGTAGATTGAATCACCTTCGTGAAGAACCGTAGCCATACCATCACTGCTAAATCGCATATTCTTGCCATTGATGTAGATATTAATTAGAGATCGAGGTTTTCCGTTTAAATCTAATACTCTTCGCTTAAAATCTTCGCCCATTTGGTCCGAAATCTTCGTGAACGCATCTTCGAGATTTGTTGCTTCCAGTGGGATCTTTTTCTCTCCAGCGCCTTTTGTCAGTACTGAAGGAATTACAAATTCAATTTTTGCCAATCTCTGTCACCACATATGATGCCTATCAACAACTATGTAATCATTGCCGAGACTAACTGAATATCTGGTTTTACGACATTGAGCTTCGGGAGTGCATCCGCTATTGCTTCTGTACTCTTTAATCCGTTGCCGGTAATGTAACAAACTACTTTTTCATCTCGTTCTATGATTCCATCTTCGACTAACTTCTTAAGTACGGCCACTGAAACACCGCCTGCTGGCTCCGTAAAGATCCCCTCCGTTCTAGCAAGCATCAAAATACCATCTACTATTTCAGCATCTGTGGCTTCTTCAGCTACACCCCTGTACTGCTTCAATCTTCTCAATACGTACATACCATCCCCCGGATCGCCTATCGCCAAACTTTTAGCTATTGTCTCTGGTTTTTCAATAGGCACAATATCAGAATCGTGTCTTTTAAAAGCATTAACTATTGGAGCACAGCCATGAGGTTGTGCCGCAGTAATGTGCAAGTTAGAGATGTCTTCTACAAAACCAAATTCATGTAGCTCCTCAAATCCCTTACAGATGGCATTTAACATAGCTCCGCTTCCTACGGGTATTATCAAATGATCTGGAACTTGCCAGTTGAGTTGTTCTGCCACTTCAAAAGCAAGCGTTTTTGAACCTTCGACGTAGTATGGCCGCATATTAATATTTACAATTCCGATACCCTTTGAATCTCCAATTATTGAAGCTACCCTGTTCGCGTCATCGTAAGTCCCTTGTACTGCAACAAACTCCGCGCCATATGCTAGAGCTTGCGATATCTTAGGGCTCTCAATATCAGAGGGAGCAAAAATATAACAAGGCAAACGAGCCTTTGCAGCGTGAGCTGCAGTTGCAGAAGCTAGATTACCGGTGGATGCACATCCTACTGCTCTTAATTTAGTCTCCTTTGCCCTAGAAACAGCCACACCGGCTGGTCTATCCTTAAATGAAAATGTTGGATTGACTGAGTCATTTTTGATGAACAAATTCTTCAATCCGCCTATTTGCTTGCCAAGTTCGTCTGCCTCTTGCAGAGGTGTAAAGCCTGCGTGAAGATTGATGATGTTACTCTTGTTAGAAATAGGCAAGAGTTCGAAATAACGCCAATATGACTTCTCCTGCCTAGATGAAAAAACCTCCTTATTCAAATCAGGAGGAAAATGGTATATAACATCAAGAGGCCCAAAACACTCTTCACATATGTATCTAAATTGTGGTTCGTACTCGGCAGAACATTCTCTGCACTTTAAAGATTGGATTACTCCCATAATTAACAATCAACATTCTTGTATAGTGATAATTAAAAGTCTCTAATAGGAAATTAAGTAATACTTAACTTTTGGAGGCTAAAATATACATACTACTGAATAATAATCTTGAGTGAAAATATCCACTTATATTGTAAAGTCATAATTATTGCATATGTGTAGCTGGAAAGCATGAAATCTTATACTGCCAACTTGTTGTGAAAGCAGGATCGTTTCCCCGTGTGACAAGCTGGATTGCTGGAGTCGACCAGATAAATAAGTGCATCTGAATCACAATCTACGAGTATCTCTCTAACTGGCTGGATATTTCCCGACTCCTCACCTTTCATCCACAGTCTTTTCTTAGAAGAGCTCCAGAACCAGGCGTTGCCTGTCTCAATCGTATTTTTGAGAGCTTCTCTATTTGCATAGGCAAGCATCAGAACATCCTTTGTCTTTAAATCTTGGACTATCACAGGAACTAATCCTCTACGTTTTACAAAATCCAGGTCAATTGGCGATTTAGTCCCATCCATCATCGATGACTGTAACTGACGCTGAGTAGAACATAATTCTATTGTTTATAGAAAATTGAGAATCCCATCTAATACGCATAAATAAGGACAATTCGGCTATAGATCTAGTCAAATGACATACGTATTATGGAGAACGTATTGACATGAAGGGCTATTACAAAATTGCCATATCTCTTCTAATGATTGGTAGCTTGGTTTTTGTAGGTACCCAGGGCCTTCTGTATGCGAATCATGGACAGGAGATTGCTATTTCTGTGAAGAATGCCCAGTTTACTTCCCTCTCTGGAAGCGGCAGTCATCAGGTCAAAGTTGTCGCTAATTACTCTGTATCCAACTCCTCGATGGTAGGTCAGAATATCAATGCCGTGATGAAGGTATATTCAGCAAATGGAACATTGTTGAAGACCACATCGTTTCCATCTGGATTTACAGTCAACAAGACTGGTACCCAGCAACTTTTAACCAACCTACCGAATTCAACAGTACAGAATATTACGACTGTGACCACTTTTACGAACTTGGGCAAGACGCTGGCAATGTCCAATCCCCTTAAGATCTCTCTCTCTTTAGGACAATTAACTAAGCTCCAATAAATAGCCAATAACGATATTCTATCCTACCGATGTCCAGAATCGTATCTGATGTGATATGATAAGATCAATAGTGTAAACGTGAATGCTCGATGTAATTTCTGTCATCTTCAGCAAGAATTAATTCTCTATGACATTTTTCGCACAAGAAGTACTTGGCATCGGCCTTTAGACCCTCCCTACAAACCCTACAGTAGCGTCTCACCTCATCTTTTTGAGATTAGTTGTCTTTAAGAGTTTGTATATTCGAGAATGACGAACAAAACTAGAAACAAATAAAAATTCCTAGGGAACTAAAGTAACAAAGATTCTACTGTACTTTTAAGTTCATCTGCTTACTGAATAAACTAATTGAAAGAAGTAGCAACTAGTTTTAATAGCCAAACAGACCGACGAATAATGTGCAAATATCCAACAAGACAAGGAGCAACAGGTGCTTTAACGAAATTAGCTACAACTTTAGGACAAAGATGTTCGAGAGCAAGAACACATCTTATACCACATACAGTCAGGCAAGCTTAAGCAGATGGAAATGTGACAAATGTAGCAAGATGTTTGCTACCTTCAAGGAACTGAAGAGTCACAAGAATGAATTTCACTCATATTAATTAGAAAAAAAATCTGCATCAATTTTATACTCGGTACCGGAAATGAAGTGAAAATCGCAAGTAACATGCTTGCGTACTTACTTTCTAACGTTTGCATTATGTTGACAATGGTCCCTTTTAAAGAATCTATGTGCTACAAACAAAAATCGACTTGCCTGTCTTTGCATACCAGCTATGTTGGTTATCCTGAGAATTGTGAAAAAAATAGAGGTACTTTGACGTCATCCAAAAGGATTTCCTGGCACCTTTGATTCTGGGACGTTTCTTGTTGCTGGTACTTTAGTTGATTCCTTATTCTCGATTGAAGATCCTGTTTTTACCTCTCCTACGGAATTTTCGTTCGGATTTTTTCCACTACCAATATTATTGGAATTTTGCTTGCTTGGAGATGCACTGGAACTGTCAGAGGTTGATGGTACTATTTTAAATATTTTACCTAGCCCTATTGAAACAACGTATAGATATCCATCAGGCCCTACTTTGATGTCCGTGATCCCACCAAAGCCCTCTCCAAATACTATTTGGTCAAGTCCTTCCATATTGGGATTCTTTATCAATTTGCTTGCCAGTGGTCCATTGAGCATAAGATGTGTTCTATCTTGGGTAAGGTCGAAGTGATATATTCTCCCGTTATGAACGTCACCTACAAACATATCATTCTGATAATTTGACCCATACTTGTCAGAATTTAGAAATACAATTGAAGTGGGACCGGCGGTATTTTGCCAGACTAATTCAGGTTCACGATATTTACCTTTTCCACCGAAATCTACCAGATTCGTTGGATCAAAGCCATATTCCATGGAACTTAATCCCTGTACCTCCTGCCACCCGCTGTTAAAACCTGGTTCCACCAAATTGATTTCGTCACTGTCTCCAGGACCATTTTCTGAATCCCATAACTTACCTGTCACAGGATCAAATCCTATGCCGAAGCTGTTCCTTATTCCATAAGCATAGTAAAGACGTAAAGGCATCTCATTACCTATTATTCCTTCCCCAACTGGCTGGCCATCTTGTGTTACTCTCAGTATGCCGCTTCTTCCGTCTGGTTCTCCCCCATCATTATAGTTTTGGGTTTTGGTTTCGGTATCAGTTTTTTTAAATGATCCGTCTACGTCACCTATGGGAATGTACAGATTGTTGTCGGGACCGATTATGATAGCCCCACCATTATGACGAGGTCCTGGATATGCGGGCAAATCCAATAGCAACTTGGGATTTACGAGCTTATTGGTGACCAGCTCGTATCTATAGAGGCGATTACCTACTGGTTGTTTACCTTGCCTATCTTCACCGTCCGCTCCATTTATTTCAGTATAATAGAGAAAAACGTAAGTGGTGGAAGATTGTTTTGACACAGCAATTCCACACATACATCTCTCGACGGAATTTGCCACACTCACGTCCAACAATGCCTGACTTAACATCTTCCCGTTAACTACTCTTTGCACTGTGCCCTTGTCCTTTTCCAGGACAAGGATATCATTTGGTCCTAAGAAGGCGATCGTGGTGGGTAGATCAAGTCCTTCTGCTACAACTTTCACTGACAGCGTAGAGTCAGCAGTAACATGGGGACTCCCGTTCTCGACAAATTCATGCTGCCTAAATTCCTCTTGAGCAAGAGTAGGCAGGTTTATCGAAGATATTGTAGAGAGTAAGATCATTATTGCTAATAAAGAAAATGACAGACTGGCCAGAATATTCATCCCTCTTACTGATTCTCAAGACTTGATTTATGTGACTGAGAGAAATATCCATTACTGATTTGTCTACAGTTTTGGATACACCTGCTTTATAACCTTCAGTAACCACTCGGATATATAAAAATGCACAAAAATTCGCTATTGTAACCTTATAGTTTTGATGCAACTCGAAGAGACAACAACATCAGAGTTTCTCCGTTGAAGTGTAGTAAGAAATCAAAATATGATTCTTCTTTAGCCGCTTACTTTAGATACTATTCTACATCTGAGGCTTGAAGATTGTCTGAATCTACTACTAGGGTTGTCAATATTCGTGAATTCTCATCGACGGCCCTAGATTATTCAGATAGCTTTTTACTAACCAAACCTTTTGTGTTTTCATAAATTTACTCTATGAATCGAGTGGAACATAGAATGCGAAAAGTGAGTAGAACTGAAGTAGCGTATTGTACGAACAATCGTCAAGTAAATCGAAATCCAATATGTAGAAGTAATCTTCCTCCAGGTTATACTACTGTTCGACAGATATCTGATAAGGTAAAATTCAAGAAATGCAACGAAAGAAATATTTCATCTGTTAGTGACGGACTTAAGTTACTCGTTGATGGGTTCATGTGATCCAAACATCCAATCGTAAGTGATTCGTCCAATAGTTACTCAGTGATATATAGATACGATATCAGTTCTAGCCCACCAACCTACCTTCATAGTTCTTGCGATAGGTTCAATTATCATAGGTAAAAAGGATTTACTAATGACTAGAGTACGACATAGTTTACAAGACTATTTATACCTGTCTCGTTACATTTTCAAGTATCAATGTCCAAAATAAGTTCTCCTACTTGGTTTCGAGTAGTACAAATAGGCTTGGGAGCTATAACTGTGGTCTTATCCATATTCGCTCTGGCTTTTCCCGGGTATTTCTTTATTTCAGTCGTTTTGATACTAGCTATAGTTTTGTTCTTTGTTGGGATTGAACAGATAATAGGAGGGATTTTTTTACCAGGAAAATCCAGATGGTCAAATATAGGACTTGGAATACTGGTTCTGATCTTCGCGGGTATAGCAATGTCATACCCTGTGGCAACAACTTTAATCATAATTATATTCATTGGGATAGCGTTCCTAATCAATGGTATAGCAAGAATCATAGAAGGTTTCTCAGGCAAACATTCGGGAGCCTCACGGGCGTTCCTCATAGGAGTTGGAGTGTTGG
>JALZOS010000104.1 GCA_030913755.1 Thermoproteota archaeon
CGGTACATTTGATCCTCCCAAAGCGTAATGCTTCCTCGATAATTCTTGCGGAAACGGAAGCATGGTGTCTCGAAGCTTCTCTAGGATGGATTCCCGAACCTGCCGGAGGGATATATGTGCTCCTGACGTCAGACACTATAACTGGTTTTTTGTTGTGATCAGAATAATCTGTTACGGAGCTTGCAAAAGTGTGAGCGGTACTCTCAATTCCCAAACATAGCATAATGATCCTTAGCTCCTTTTTAAGGCCGAGACAATCTTAATGACATCGTTATTCTTCAGTGGATAGTCAGCTCCCACTCTCTTCTTTGTCCTTACGTCTATAGCAAAAAGAAAGCCCTTTTCCAAATCTTTATGAACCATTGTAGCAAGATGCTTGGCTGTAGTACCTTTGTCCACCAAGTAGGCTTCAGGCAATATGTTTCCCTTCTTGTCCGTCAATCCTAGTTCATTCTCGACAGGATAAACAACTATCTTCGCTAATATGTCAAAACAGATAGTGTTGATAACTCGTTGAATACCAGTAGAGCCGTACTTCTTAATAAATTTTGAAACCACCTCAAGTACGTGTCTTTGTTTTTCTGTCACATTCGCAGTATTTCTTATTTCAAATGAATCGTCTCCGGGAAGATAATGAATGACACCATTCTTGGACGCTTTTTTCAACAGAGACTCCCCTTCAGATGTGCAAGGAATCACCCAATTATACTTTTTAGATATTGCTTGTATATTCAACTCTGCTGTAGAAATGTCGGCCTTGTTAGCTGCTATCACCATTGGTTTTGATTTTTCCCTAACTATTTTGGTGAAAAATAATATGTCCTGCTCTGTCCATGCATTAATTTTCTTGATTTTTAAGCTGGTTATGTTCAGGGCTGAATCTATTGCAGATTCCTTAATGCCCAATCCTGAGAGCCTTTTTCTTAAGACTTGCTCATTTGACTGATTTGTGGACGCCACATCCTTGGTATTTGTGGTCAAGTCACGTTTTATTATGGACATTAACCAAAGATCAAACTCTTCTTCCACGAAATTGACGTCTTCAGATGGATCAAATGAACCTGGAGAAGAAGCCCTTCCTTCTTGATCGGTAGACCCAGAAACATCCACTACTTGAACCAAAGCGTCGACTTGACGTGCGTCGTCCAAGAATTGATTTCCAAGTCCTTTTCCCATGTGCGCACCTGGTACAAGTCCAGCTACATCCACTATTTGGATTGGAATAAATCTGACGCCGTCAATACAGATAGAGTGAACGGGATTATCTTTGATTCCGAATTCAGTACACACGCATCTTTGTCTAGCATAACATATACCAATATTAGGTTTTATCGTCGTAAAAGGATAATTCGCCGTCTCAACATTCAGGTCAGTTGCAGCGTTAAAAAAAGTAGATTTGCCTACATTTGCCTTTCCTATGAGACCAATTTGCATCGTAAGAAATTGTGGCGTCCTAAATTAATGTCTTAAGATCTTGTAGGCGTGAATTAGAGACCCAAAATATGAACAAAGATTCACAGAGAATTTATTTCGGAGTTAATATTTTCATTCTAGTTGGCTGGGATACTTGCTATATGTGACCTCTCACCGTCTCTTAATAGAACACCTACCTACTTCCTGCAATCTATGAGGATGCTACAACATCGAGGAAAAGCTTACTGGAAGATGATAACAGACGATTTTGTTTTTGATGGCGACGGATCTTTTCCCCGTGATGATCACTTCAAATACGCATTTAACGACGATAAAAATGACTCTTCCATAACAATAGGATACTTATCCAAAAGATCTCCAAGGTTTTCTAGTATGAAGGAGATCCTGACGATAATCGATGGATTTCTAATTGACACGGACAAGCTTCACCTCCATCCGTATGTGGATCAAGCAAAAGAGAAGGACTCGCTCTTTAAAATCTATCATATTTTTAAAAAATTGCTATTTGAGAGAAGCCAGCCTGAGAGGGCCTGTGAATTCTTGGATAGGCATCTTCGCGGTAATCTGATAATGAAAGAAAAAGATGTAGTCTATGCTTACCGCGAAAGTACAGGATTTAAGCCTCTTGTGATGGGCAGAGACTCAAGAAATTCCTTATTCATGGTGGCATCTGAAAATTCACTCAGTGCATTTCTCCAAGATGTGAATTTTGAGGATATTAAGCCGGGCCAGCTATTAGCATTGAATTTGAATAACGGACAAGAGATCATTTCCTCCTTACCAACTACACGCACAATGTTAGATCCGTTTGAATTTGTCAGAGAATCACATGCAGCCGCATTCATTAGTGGCAAAAGCGTGTATGAAGCAAGAAAAAGAATGGGAAAAACGCAGGCAGATTTCCTTGGGAAAGAGATCAATATTGAATCGGCATTTGCAGAGCCCGATTATCCAAGACCCATGACACTGGGATTCAGTACTGAGTATCAAAGATACCATAGTAACTTTGATACTTCAGAAGGGATAATTAATGATAGGTATGACGACTCTGACCATATGACTGACTTTTCCGAACATGTCAGCAAGAATAAGTTGCTTGCGTCAAAGAAGTCGTTAAAATTTGTCCTGAAGGGTTCAATTACTGGGAAAAAAATTGCCAGTATACAGGGTACAATTCAAACAGGTGGAACCGTGAAAGAATCAATTTATTACTTGAGAAAAGCGGGTGCAAAATCTATCACTGTTATAGTAAGCTATGTTCCAACCATCGATGGCCGCCAAGTTGGCCTTTATACGCACAATCGCGATTTAATTGCTCATAAGTATGTAGGCATGGTTTCTTCTATTGAGGAGTTGAATCAACATATCGCAAATGAGATAGGTGCTGATACGGTTTTTTACAATAGTCCCCATATCCTATCTAAAGGCATCGGTATTTCTGAACAGGAGTTATGGTTCCCAGAGTGGGTAAGATTTCTGGATTATGAATTACACTGATGTCAGTAAAGAAAGATTTCGAGTTTAATCTATGGAAAAAGCAGCCAGCTCGGATTGTAAAGGTATCTGAGAAAATACTTTTCTTTCAGGAAGTTGAGGTTAGATCTCTTGAGCTTAGGCAATATTTTCCCCGTTCAGAAGATCAAAACACCGATACCTGCCTATATACTGTCTTCATACAAACCAATCTTGGATCCCTGGAAATGAAGTATATTGAATCACGTTGCAATAGTGAAGAACTGGACAGGATATGTTTTCTTTTGACGGATCTGACAGGAATAAGTTCGCTGATAAACAGGATGTTGATTGAATTACATTCGTACGGTCGTTAGCTTAGCTATTTTTTAATCACAAATTAATATGCCTCAATCCCCCCAGCTATGGATTTAAAATGCATTCCCTCAGAACGACTGCGGAAAGATTCGATATTAATATCGAGACCATATCGTTTCAATGCGATTCTTTTCATTATGCAATCCCATTTTTCTATTTGAAGTGTTTACTGTCTTTTTCTTGCTTTTGATATGTTTGTCGACTTTATTCCATTAGGTATACAGGTTTAACCAAATCTGCTATATCGACCCAACATCTAGCTATTTTATCCATAGTAGAGGTAGTATTAATTGTAGATACAACAAATTTCTGGCTAGACATTTTTTGACCTATATAGTCATGATTTATCAACTTTAGCATTTCGTTGAACTTTGAATAAAGACCGATAACTTGTATCGAGGCGTCAATATTTCTTTCGATGAACCCCTTCACCGATTGTTCGTGCATTTCGAATATAATGAGATTTGCATCTTTAATGTGTTCAGCAATATAGATATCTACTGGAAAAGAAGATAAAAATGAGGCGAGTGAGCAAATATGATCACCCGCGCTCTCCAGGTGGTTTGCGGCTATCCTATAATCCAGGAGGTCTATGTTGGTAAGATTTAAACTCGAAGCTAGCTTCCTGTCCATCATCGCACTTCTCATCAATCTCACAATCAAGAAATATTGTCTATCTACTTCATCATCTCGTTTTCTTATCAGATCACCTATTGTGTCATTATTCTTTTGAAGAGAAGAAATGGTATCCCGATGCATGCCACCTATAATTGAGCTCATTCGTTTTAATATCTTTGAAACTTCCATAGAATGTGAATCCAACAAAAACTGAATTGTGATCTTAAAACTGTCCTCATCTACTATTTCTAAGCCCACCAGCTTTCTTATTACTGATTTTATCTGTTCTCTGTTTTCATAGTTTATTGGAGATTTTCCCTTAATTTGTATTAGGTCGTACCCTAACAAATATGACCCGTAAATCTGATTCAATAATTTTTCGGTCGAAAGGTCAGGAAGCAAGATGTTCACCTCTTTTAGTACCTCCCTTCTTGTATCAGTAGGAAATATGGAAATCGAATTGTCGTTATTGGTCTCAACGGACACTACATCACCTTTTTTTAGAGTATGAGTTTTAATCCAGTCTACTGGTAACGAAATCAGCATACTGCTTCCAATTCGTTGCAATCTACGTTCTGAGCGTGACATTAATTAATTTAAATACATTTATACTAATTAAACGTTATTCTTATATTAAATAAATATTATATATTTATAGATGTTCGTCGAACTTACTCGTCCGGTCGCAATATCACAAGCATGCAGCCCTTCTCACATTACTGGGTTTTATCACAAAATTTTAGATTGTCAATCCGTGCTTAGTACAGGCTCAATAGGTGCGGGGATCTCTCTGAGTCAAGGAGTCACAACTACTGTCAAAATTTATGACAATGTTGACAGACCAAGCTATGGAATTTCAATTAATGGAAAATTGGTCAACGATGCGGTGGTTTCGAATAAAGTGTTAGATGAATACCAAAAACGCGTAAATAAGTCATTGCATATTTCAATCAGTCACGAAACTCGCATTCCCATAGGATACGGTCTTGGAACGAGTGGTGCCGGCGCTCTAAGCCTTTCATATGCGCTTAATGATGCTCTCTGTACTCGGCTTTCTCTAGATCAAGCAGCTCAGATTGCTCATTGTTCTGAAATCTACTGCAATACAGGCCTTGGTACGGTCATATCTGAATTTACAGGTGGGCTTGAATTACGGACTCGTGCTGGTGCACCAGGAATAGGAAGGGCTGAAAAAATTCCTTTAGAAAATACATCAGTTATTGCTTTATGTTTGAGACCCATGTATACTGCTGATTGCTTGAATACTCAAAACGATGTCTGTACAATGAAAACAGTAAATTTTTTAAAACAACTCTTGAAATCCAGGTCGGTGGATGATTTTCTTCGATTATCCCACGAGTTTGCAGTTAATATGGGCGCTATTAAAGGTAAATGCAAGACCCTAGTTGAATTATTGAGAAGGAAAGGATATGAATGCAGCGTGGCGTTATTCGGTGAAACTATATTCACGATTGTGTCAGATAACGAAGTCGAATGCGTATTACAATTACTGAAAGATCAATCTGGACACCGTATTGTTTCGAACGTGGATAATTATGGTGCCAAACTGTTAACCAACAAATGAATTGACAGACAGAATACCTTCAAATCATCCAAGATACTTGTCTCTCAGAACAAGACAAAAGCTGGTGGATGGGCTAAAAAGAGGTTTGGTAGTTTCTCACGGACTTATTGCTCATGGAAGAGGTGAAGCCTTTGATTATCTTTTAGGAGAACAGACAAGCCAAAACGCACTCTGTGCAGAAAAAGTTGCTTCTTGTATGTTGCTAATCTCCAAGTCTCCTGTAATTTCAGTAAATGGAAACGCAGCTGCGCTCTGTAGCAAAGAGATTGTAAAATTGAGCAGACTTACTAACGCATCTATAGAGGTTAACTTATTTCACCGGAACCAGAAAAGATCTGAAGCCATTGCAAAAACGTTGATCAAAGATGGGGCAAGCGCAGTTTTGGGAGTGAACTCAAAATCGAAATTTGCTATGAAAGAACTCTCAAGTGGTAGGAGATTCGTGGATAAAAGTGGTATTTTGAATGCTGATACTGTATTTCTTGCAATGGAAGATGGAGATAGAACTGAAGTGCTTACTTCTCTTGGCAAGACGGTGATTTCTGTTGATTTAAATCCGCTCTCCAGAACCGCGCAGTCTTCTCATGTTACCATAGTAGATAATGTAATTCGAGCCATTCCAAATATGATTGATTTTGCAACAGATCTTGCAAAGAAAGAAAGATGCGAATTGTCAACATTCGTGTCGGAATTTGATAATAACTGGAATTTAATGCAAGCAACCAAATTAATTAGGCATGGATTATAAAATGTCGTCAAATAACAAGGAAGACATCAGTAATCCAGTACCTATTTTGAGGAAACTTACGGTTAACGACATATTAAGGAAAAAAAATGAAGGACGTCGGATCACTATGATTACAGCCTACGACTATTGTATGTCAAGGATTTGTGACTATACTGACATTGACATCATTTTGGTTGGAGACAGTGCCGCCACAGTCATGCTAGGCTACAAAAACACAAGAAAGATAACTATGGAAGAGATGTTGGTTTTTTGCAAGGCAGTAAGTAACGGAACAAAGAGAGCTCTTATCGTTGGAGATATGCCTTTTGGATCCTATCAAACGGGAATGGAAAATGCTATTATCAATGCAGTCAGATTTATCGGGTCTGGTTGTGATGCGGTAAAACTTGAAGGAAGTGTTGAAATTGTACCTATTGTCAAAAGATTGTCAGAAATAGGTATTCCTGTAATGTGTCACATAGGTTTGAAACCTCAGACAACCTCCTTGACTCGCGGATATGATGCACATGGAGCTACGGTGGAAGAAGCAGTCAAACTTATAGAAGAGGCTAAAGCATTGGAAGAAGCTGGAGCATTTACAATAGTCCTCGAAAAAGTAACTAGTGAGGTAGCTGAAATCATTACAAACCGAAGGCACATTCCAATTATTGGAATAGGTTCAGGGCCTATGATCGATGGGCAGGTTTTGGTGCTGCATGATTTACTCGGACTCTACAATGAATTCAAACCCAAGTTTGTTAAGAGATATTTAGACCTATCGAAAATGATTGGCATGGCCATTACGCAATACTGTCTTGAAGTCAGAGATGGAACTTTTCCAAATGTAGAACATACATACCATATGCAAAAGGGAGAGAAAGAAAAACTTCAAAAAATAGTAGGTTTTCAGCAAAACTAACATGTCAAGCAAAGATATTAGAACGGTCAAAAATAGTGACGGAGGCCATCCATCAAAAGAGATAATCGGTTCTGAAAGTCTGTTGCTTCGTTCGAAAAGGATTGTTTTATGCATCACAGGGAGCGTAGCTGCCTATCGTGCAATTGATCTGAGTAGGTTATTGATGCGTCATGGGGCTGAAGTTTATCCAGTAATGACCTCTTCAACAAGTTCGAAATTCTTAACAGGAGAAATGATGCGGTGGTCTACGGGCAATAAGGTTGTTACCAACCTTACTAGTGATTTAGAACACATTGATTTAGCTGATTACGACAAGTCCGATATGGTGATTGTATATCCCTGTACCGCTAATACAATTGGAAAATTTGCGAATGGGATTGATGACACGCCTCTTACTTCGGTACTGAGTGTCGCTCTCGGATCTCGTATTGCAATTCTGATTGCTCCTGCAATGCATCGATCAATGTATGAAAATGAAATCATCCGTAAAAATATATCCAGATTGAGATCTATTGGGGTTTTCTTTCTTGAACCTACAGTGGTTGAGAACAAGGCAAAAGTTCCTAGTCCAAATGAGGTATTGGACCGTGTATTTGAGATCTTCGGTGATAATATCCTACATTCGGGCAGAAAGATACTTGTTACTGCGGGGTCGACCTTAGAAAGAATTGACCCAGCCAGAGTTTTAACTAATTTAAGCTCAGGAAAAATGGGAATGAGCATTGCTGAAACAGCGGCGAAACAAGGTATGCAAGTGACACTTATCTATGGCCATGGTGAGGTTTCGCCCCCTTCATTACCAAATGTAAAAACCATTAGAATTGAAACAGCCACTGAAATGTATGAGAAAATAAAATTCGAAATATTGAAAAATGACCCGCACATAATGTTTCATTGCGCAGCGGTGTCTGATTTCACGTTAAGTCATCCAGCAAGTCAAAAGATTGATAGCAATAAACCCAGCTTGATACTTAAAATGATACCTACCAAAAAGATCATCGATGAAGTCAAGAAATGGAAGAGAGAACTAATACTTGTCGCCTTTAAGGCAGAATTTGATGTGTCAGTGGAATCACTTGTTGAACGTGCGTATAAGAAATTAAAACAATGTGACGCTGATTTTATAGTTGCGAATGATCTTAGTCGAACAGGTTGTGGCTTTGGATCTGATACTAACGAAGTTCTCATCATTGACAAGAAGAAAAAGGTGCTTCACTTGCCAATTCAGAGAAAAGAGAACATCGCTGCTAAATTAGTCGAAATAGTTATCAATAAGCATAAGAAGGATCTTGATAATCAACCGTGATACACTCCATACGTGTAATAATCAACGTTCAATTGAACTAATAGCCAGATAAATAGCGTTCAAAGTACAATTAGATACTAATTTGGATCAGACTAGAAGGGATCGTTACTAATTGGTATGCCACTTGTTTTTATGTGCCTGAGCACGAAGTTCATTAATTCATGGTGAAGTAAGGCATATTGACATAAGTCCGGTTGAATTTTGCGTTTGCACAAGATCCGATTCTTTAATTGTAAGTACAGTGTCGACAATTACATTGTTCTGATTGAATAATGAAAAACCCTATCTCAATGGTTTATGAAAATATTCTAGTCTCGCTAATTCTCTAACGGGATGTTTATCATTACTCGATTAGTTAGAATAATAAGACTTAAGATCTGGTACTAATCTTTTAGTTTACTACGGTTAGTTCCTTTGTGAATTTGGTTAAAACGTCGTTACTAGAGGAATTGTTTCCTTTAATCACTACAGTATCTTCTATTCTGACTCCGAATTTGGATTTAATATATATCCCAGGTTCAATCGTTATTACCATATTTTCTCGCAACGGTTCTGTATCATTAGGACGTATCCACGGTTTCTCATGTACTTCGAGGCCCACGCCATGACCGGTAGAATGTATAAAATTTTGACCGTACCCACACTCATGGATAAGGTTTCTGCATGCAAGATCAATGTCATGGCCAATAGCCTTAGATTTAGCCGCCATAAGTCCAGCTTCCTGTGACTTCTTTACGATATCATAAACTCTTGTCTTTTCCTCCGATAATCCACCTAATGCAAATGTCCTTGTTGCATCAGAAATGTAACCTCTGTAACGAATAGTTAGATCTACCACAACCAGGTCGCCATCACAAAAGTACCGATCTGATGTTTCGGCATGGGGAAGAGCACCGTTAGGTCCTGAAGCTATGATAAATGGATTTAACGTGAAGGGATAACATGGGAAGGTGCCTCCCCTTCTCGTCGCTTCGCAAATGAGTTTTGATTGGAGTTCCTTTTCTGATAAATCAATCTTTATCTCTTCAACACATATCTGATAGAGTTTGTCGATAATTTCGGATGACCTTTTTATCAGCCCTATCTCTTTTTCATCCTTAACGCTCCTCAGAACTAAGAAGGGTTGGGAATCGCAGATGAAGTTTTTCTCGCCTAATTTTTTATGAATTGAATCGATTGTTTTAAAGTCGTTGCAATCTGAACAGAATTTAGAATTGGACAAATAGTGGTACAATGATTTTGTAGAGTCTTCGCCTCGCTGAGTCGAAATTATTTCACAGTCAAATGATTCCGTTTCTGCTCGCGATACCTCCAGTTGTGGGACGAAGAGTTTCACACCGTCATTAGTACATATTACCATTGATTCGCCCCAAAATCCAGTGAAATAATAGATATTTTCCGGTGTAAACATAACAACACCCTTGAAACCATCCCCTGAAAGATAAGAAAGAATCCTTTCTTGACGATTCTTCAGCACGTCCTTAATGAAATTGTCCGCTTTTATCTCTTTTTCCAAATTAGTTTTAAATAACGGCTCTGATTCCCATGTTCTGAATAATATTGGATTATCTTGTCATGCTTCCAGGTCCGACCAACGTACCAAATCGTGTAACAAACGCCATGTCAAGCCCCATGATCAATCACCGAAGTGACGATTTTAGGACACTCTATAAAGGCATAATAGCCAAAACGCAGACAGTCTTTGAGACTGAAAATGATATAGTCCTCCTCACGGCCTCTGGTACTGGTGCTGTGGAGGCCTCCGTTGTGAATCTCATAAAGAAAGACGACGTGGTAATAGTTCCTGTCAATGGAGAATTTGGAACTAGGCTTGCGGATCTAGTGGATAACGTCGGGGGGAGAGCAATTAGGATTAATGCACCTTTTGGAGAGAATCCCTCTCTTGAAAAGATCAAAGAAGCTTTTGAGATCAATCACAACATTAAAGCTCTCTACGCAGTTTACAATGAAACCTCTACAGGAACGACTCTTAGGTACATGCCAGAACTAGGAAAGATTTGTGAAGACAATGATACGTTCTTCATTGCCGATGCGGTATCAATTCTTGGTGGTGACGAGCTACCCGTAGACAAGTGGAAAGTTGACATATGTGTTACTGCCTCGCAAAAAGCTCTAGCAGCGCCACCAGGATTGGCTCCAATGTCGATTAGCAAGGAAGCAAAAAAGTACATGAAAGAGAATCCCCCTGCGACCCAGTATCTAAATTTAAAACGGTACTTCAAGTATTTTGAAGAAAACTATGAAACACCCTTTACCCCTGCGATAAGTCTATTTTACGCCTTTAGAGAGGCACTGGAAATTATCACCGAAGAAGGAATGAATAACAGAATCCAACGTCATAAGCTATGTGCAAAAGCACTCTACGCAGGACTGAAAGAACTTGGATTAACGCCATTTGCCAAAGAAGATGCCAGAAGCAATGTGGTTATAGCCATAAACTATCTAGATGGGATAGATGACAAGAAGTTTAGGCAGATTCTTTCATCGCAATTTAGAGTCTTATTGGCAGGCGGGTTTGGAGAATTAAAAGGTAAAGTATTCAGAATAGGATGTATGGGAGAAGTTACCAGTTACCATGTTATGAGAACTCTTTCAGCAATTTCATCTACTATGGCAATGCTTAAGGTTCCAGCCCAAGGTCAGGGTCTCTCCGTCGCTCACGAGATTCTGGAAGCAAAATAATTATCTTGTTCATTCTTGTTTGTTCATTAAGCTTAATATTATGGTGACCCGACAGCAAGTTCCGTGACATTAGAGAAAGGATCACTAATTCTTATTGATTATACGGCTAAAACAAAGGATACGAATGAAGTCTTCGAAACTACGGTAGAAGATGAGGCAAAAAGTCTTCAATCGTATGACTCCGCGGTGAAGTACGAACCCCGGTTGGTTTCAGTTGGCGATGGGTGGGTCATTAGAGGACTAGATGAAGCACTATCTAATTCAAATGCCGGTGATAAACTCGACGTTGAGATCTCACCGGAGAAGGGATTTGGAATTAGAGAGCCCAGCAAAATCAGAATGATTGCTCAGCGAAAATTGGGAGAAAAAGCAGATGAACTTAGACCTGGCGATATAGTAGACGTTGACGATCGAAAGGGAATAATTAGATTCGTAGGTTCAGGTCGCGTCCAAATTGACTTCAATCATAGACTCGCTGGAAGGACATTAAATTATAGTGTCAATATCCTGAAGATGCTAACAGCCGACGATGAAAAAATAAAATCACTCATAAGAAGAAGATTGCCCGTTGATATTGAAAAGCTAAAGGCTGATGTTAGCGATCAAAGCGTCTCTATTACCATCCCGGAAGAATCAACCTTGATCGAAGGCATTCAGATAATAAAAAAGGCAATAGCAAACGATCTCTTCAAATACTTACCCACTTTTCAGAACATTAGATTCGTTGAAGAATATGTCAAAGCTGAGAAAGAGAATATAGAAGAAAAAAAAGACGCGGCAAAAAAGGTTTAGTAAATAAGATCTTAATAGATCCAGGGAGCTCAACGGTGGTATTGACGAATTTCAGTTTAGAACTTTGTCATGCACCTAAATCACATTTACAGATTTAGCTAAGGTCCTAGCCGAGTCGGTATCCATTTTTACCTTCGTGAGAATGGTATAGCGATCAGGTCTTAAAGACTGTGCTATACGCAGTGCGTATACTAACTCTTCTTCTT
>JALZOS010000120.1 GCA_030913755.1 Thermoproteota archaeon
TTTAAGAAACAGATATCAAATTTCTTTTAAGTCTGACTATTATACTGGAGTTACAAGACATGACCAATCTCAAAAACGAGAACAATTTGAGTTTATCCCTAGTCACAAAGAGCGCCTCGCAAGTAATTTGGAAGAGACGGTTAACGCTTTACGTGTTCTTATATTTACCCAATATAGAGATACTGCAAGATATATAGTGAAGATTCTATCCGAAAACGGAATAAAAGCATCAAGATTTGTTGGTCAAGCTAAAAGGCAAGGTGATCCGGGCATGAAGCAAGATGAACAGTCGTCAATTCTAGAGTCTTTCAGAAATGGTGAATTCGATGTCCTCGTGGCAACTTCAATAGCTGAGGAAGGCCTCGACATCCCAGAGGTTGATCTTGTGATATTTTATGAACCAATACCAAGTGAAATAAGATATATACAGAGAAGGGGTAGAACAGGAAGGAAGTCTGCTGGCACTGTGCTTATACTTGCAGCAAAAGAAACTATAGATGAACGTCATCTTAACGCAAGTAAAAGACGTGTCCAGAAAATGAAACAGATACTATCTACTCTTGGCACGACACTCAAACCTTTCAATAGAAACATTCTGACTACGAATCCCCTGACAGTCGAGGAATTGAAGGTGATTGATACCGTTGTAGAAAAAATGGACACTAAATTAAAGAAGGAAGTGGAACTAAATTTACTTCCTGAGGTTAAAAATATCCCCACCCAGTATGTTTCTAACCATGTAAACAAAATAATTCGTAACAAAAGAAAGTCTTTATTAATCTTAGAAGAAGAAAGACTTACCAGCCAATTCAGAAGACAAGTTGACAAAACTGCTAGGATGATTCATTCTCTGTTGTCCAAGAGTGGTAAAGATGGACTGGATTTCGACTCAATCTCTGAGGACGTCGTTGCGGATAACGCCGTGTTACTTGAAGCACTTCATAGACTTGAGAAGCTAAAGAGAATAGAGTGGATTGATGATAGTACCGTAGTTCTTGTGGACAATTTGAAGAAAATTTCTGGCAAGATTTACTATGTGTATATCGAAAAGATCTTGCAGGGAGAGGCTGTTGTGATAGTTGATGGTAAATGGCATGCAAGATTGAGTCATTATGACTACGACGGACCTAGAAATCTCCTCAAAAAAGGTAGTGAGTTTAAAGCTGTCGGAGAATTATATCAAGATAATGGTGTCTTGAATCTAAGGATAAAACAGATAGTTTAAAACTTGATAGAGACAATGACGTAAATAATGCAAATTTAGTTAGTTGTCCTTGAAGAATTCTTCTCATTCAGGTCGATAAACGTCATATACTGAGGTTATCGTTTCTTATTATCAGTAAAGTGCAGGAGGAAGTGTTATCTATGATGATGCTGTATTACTATTAATGTCGTACAAAAAAGATCAAAAACTTGACAATAGCAAATTTATAGATGAGCAAAAGGCATTAGCAGAAGCTGAAACCATAGCAAAGTTAGCTCCGAATGAGAAAACGAGGAATGAAGCAAAGAATGTAGCAGAGCAATTAACGGAATCTGTAGAAGGAACACTACAAGACCAACAAGAAAAAGAACTGGATATGGTGCTTGATGATACTAAAAAGAATATCAATAAGACAACAAATGAGGCAAAAAGGGAGGTTTCACTCTTTGCAAAGGCTATAGGAGACTCGCAGGAACAGACTATCCAGACGACCAAAGCAATCGGTTATGAATTAGTTAATCTTCAAAAGGAAGCAATCTCCACCCAATCGGCGTGGATACCTTATATAGAACAATCTTATGCCTTATGTGGGACACCGTGGACATCGCCAAGGATAATGAGTGAAGGTTATGCTCGAATGGTGGATAATTTCGTAGATAGTGCAATCGCGACGACCAATCTGGTAAATAAGATGTTTCTGGCAAATATGGAAACTATCCAACTGATGATGGATACTACAAGAGACTACTTCAAACTTGGTACGGATACCGTCAAATCATTCAAAGAAACGTTAACAAATCCGAAGATAGGCAACTGACCCGACTTGTTTCGGTTAGTTTGCTGATTCATTCGTTTGTTGATAACGGACAGACGCCCGCCTGTAGATGCCTTCCGGTCTATTTGAGTGTATAACAACCTTACACATAATACTGGTGATAACCAAAAGAAATCATTGACAAATAGCAAGAAATTATACTATTCAGCAGCGGTAACTACTTTTATTACTGGAATATTGCATCTCACATTTGTCCCAAATGTTATTAGCTTTAGCGGATATACATCTCTCTTTTTCTTGATTACAGGAATTGCTCAGTTGTTTTGGGCTGTACCCATTCTGAAAAGATGGGGTAATATCTGGTACTATGTGGGTATGGGCGGCACCTTCATCCTATTGGCATTATGGCTTATAACAAGAGTACCCTCCAACCGGATACTTAATAGAGCATTGCCCGTTAATGATATAGGAATAGTCATTGAGGTGCTTCAAACAGTGTTCGTAATACTTTGCGGGATAATAATAGTTACTAGAAATAGGGAA
>JALZOS010000116.1 GCA_030913755.1 Thermoproteota archaeon
ATTTTACTCCGTCGTCATGTAACTGGTGAGCCAAATCCTTCCAGTACCCACACATGACTCACCAGTTTTTCATTCTTGTTCTAACCCTTTTTCTACTGTAAACTTGTTCTTATATTTCTAAGACCGATACTGATCCTACGTTCTTACTTTTCATACCGTCTTCGCATCTACCCTTTTTTTAATAGTAACTAAATCAAATGGTGCTTCACAATCATTTATGTGGATTATGTTAATTATTTCCTTGCTGAGATTACTTGCTTCATGGACTGTCATCAATCGGAAAAAGAGAGACCCTCACTATTAGGATTGTGATGCGAAATCACATAGATCACGATAGACTATATTGAATGTTTTGCATTAACAAAAGCTCGACTATAGCAGATTTGTACTTCTTTTGTTATTATGGCATGACGTTTAAGAGTATTACGGACATTATGGTAGATTAGCAAAGGAATTATTTTTAAGTTATTTCCTAAACTCAAGTATTATTTTAAAAAAATGCATGAATTGCAGCTGATTTTGGTCAAAAACGTTCATTTGCAATTGTCATATTTGGGATAATGAATAGACTAATTATTCGTCCCCCTGACCTGGAGCTATCAGGCAGATTATCTCCTTCTTTTCATCTTTGATCCACTTGTTGGACAGGAGATACATTGGTTTGGGTTTCCTTATTTTGCCATGGGAAAAGACACTGGTCTCTTGTACGAAACTATAGATACGTACATCAAGGATGCACAGAACGAGTAAGTCTGGGTTGGTAGAGATGTGGCAAACTATCAGAAAGGATAGACTGAAGTATTTATCGTATGCTAAAGGGGTGTCCTAGAGAAAGAAATACATGGATGAGCAAGAATTAATCATTTTTTATCTTTCTTATCGGCAATTTTCATAATTCGCGGCTATTGTAACCTTGCAATAGTGCACAAGGCGCTGTCCAAGTGTAGGATAGTATTATCATTTTTGTCCTCGCATAGAGATCTTTTTAGACAAATCTTTAAACAGCCGATACATGGTGTATCTTGTTAGGTTGGAATTAGAGTGATTACGTATACCGAAAACAAGCTATCTGAAGCTAGATTTTAATGCAGGAAAATTTCTTTGTGGTAGATGTCTTAAATGAATTGTTATTTTCCTGGGGTACTAGAGTAGTGATAGACAAAGTTTGACATGTAAAGGTATTTGCATTCGTCATAAGGCATTAAAGCCAATTGGAGTTGGTCGCTATGTTGTCGGACATAAGCGTTGTCAAGTATGCGAGATATTCATAAAGTGGGAAGGGTTTTTCTGTCCCTGCTGCGGGTATAGATTGAGAACAAGACCACGTAACTCGAGGTATAAATCTAGATTGATGGAAGCAATCAAACAGCAAAATATACTTACTATTCAAAAGAAACAATAAAGAAGGAATGTCACAGTATGCGTATGGTGTATGTGTAGATCAAATCAATACGTAATGACTATTTTGGTAGTTGTTCAGACTTGCTATTCCATGCACTAGAATTTTTCCTAGTAGTGACTTAACCGTATTGCAATGCGGTATGGGTTTATTGACCGTTACATGGCGTGGATAAGGTAATTTGGCATTTATGAGTGCTGTCTTGATGGATACGTACATGGCTTGCCCTGAGAGCTTATTGAGATTTATCAGTTGTTTCAGTATCAGGAGATAAAATCTTGAGTGCTATCCAGCTTCAATATTTACGGAGTTATGAGTGTCGTTAATATTGTGATAACTCCCAATATAGGGAAATTGAATGAAGAGATTACGCCGCCCTCCTGTCCCGTCTTTACTACTACCAGGGACAATTCCTCCCTTGCTGTCGCTATCCCAAGCCCCGTTCTGATTGTGGCTGTTCCAGTGTGACCTGTTCGACCGAATATAATAATAAATTGTCAAACCGTCTCCGATATACGAGTTAACGCACGTCTTGAGGCTTCCAAATAAACTGTGCTTGAACGGAGTTTAAAGTAATTTGCATCTGGCTTTATCAAGGGCGCGTATATGAGAAGGTATCAGCG
>JALZOS010000119.1 GCA_030913755.1 Thermoproteota archaeon
CCTGTTGCTTGAAAGAAATTTATCCTGTTGCCTCACATTGATGAACCTCATAGTATAGATGTCTGTAGTGTATGGGTTAGCCTCCCAGTTTTTTAAAAGGTGTTTAGAGAACCCCCTACATCTAAGCATAGAAGATTGGTCGGTTATGGAGTGGTCAATGTAATTCAGTGTAGAATAGGGCGATATAACGAATATCGCAAGACGTGGACCATAGCCAAATCTATCTTGATAGGCCCAGGACGGTCCTCAACGTCATCAGAATGTTACCAAATGCGGAACATGCAGAGATCTCGTACGATGATCAGGAAAGAATGAATTTATTGTGAGGGAAACATCAAAAGTTGAAGACAGCGCATATGTTATTACTTTATTCTACCTTTAACAGTGTCTCATACACGCCAGTCAGCCCGGTCGTTTTATTGATATTGTTACCATGGTGACTACCAAAAGACAATGATATTACCACAAGATAGTATCCTGGTTCATCTAAGTTGACTACTAAATCGTTTTTTCCAGAAACGAGTTTCTTTGTCGCCTTGTCATACTGGAGTTCGTATTCATGAATCTTTTCTACAGGTTTCACATCCTTCATTGTGCCGTTTTCATTTACAGATGCTCTGACAATCTCAGCTCTTGCAGCGTCAGGAATTTTCCCACTTAATTGAATTCCAAGAGATTCATTAGGTTTGACGTTGATTGTATTCAGTGCCACTGTACTTCCTGTTCCCGTTGAAAAATTCGCGAGAAGAAAATTATCAGTAATAACATTCATCAATACTGTTGATTTAATTGCCTTCCATGTCAGATGCCCTTCAGTTTGACTGTCTAATATCTCGGTTTTAACGATGTTGAGCCGAGGTATTGTCATTGCAGTGAGATTGTCAGGGTTAGTTGCGATATAATCTGCTGTACAGTTACAACCGGGAATAGGTGCACCTTGAGCTGAGACGACTGGCAGGTATTGATCTGCTGTAGACAGCGAAGTGGAGAATCCGAGTCCAAATGCAATTAAGAGAACAAGAATTTCTTTTTTCTTGTCAAAATTGGTCATAATCATTTTCATCATCTACACCAGATATCATAATATGAATTCATATCTTGTAAAAGAACCATAACTCTAGTCATTTTTTATTGATCTCCTGTCGGGATAACCCTGTATATCATCCCACGTGCAAAAGAAGCTAAATATAGGTAACCATCCGGTCCAACCGTCATATCCGAGATTCCACCGAAATTTGATCCAAATATGAGATCATTTAATTCTCCATCGGTATCGGCGACCTTGTCTGCAAGTCTTCCCGACAAAATAAGTGCGTCTCTGTGCTCATTCAAGTCAAAACGATAGATCCTTCCATGGTGAACGTCCGATACAAACAGATCATTTTCGTACTCCCCACCCAACTTGTCTGAATTGAGAAACTTTACCTTTGTAGGTCCAACAGTATCCACCCAGGTCAATTCTGGATCGCTGTACGTACCTTTTCCATCAAAATTGACTAGCTGAGAATAATCAAAATCCGGTGGCGCCTTTCCCTGGAGTTTTAACCAACCACTATTAAAGCCAGGTTCAACAAGATTAATCTCATCGCTGAATCCTGCACCATTTTCCGTGTCCCACAACTTGCCGCTTAAAGGATCAAAATCTAATCCAAAACTATTCCGGATTCCGTAGGCATAATATTTTTTTGCAGGTCCCGTGTCCCCTATGATACTTGGGGCTGGGAGACCATCTTGAGTAATACGAAGAATGCCGCCCGTTCCATCCGGCGGACTTCCACCAGCAATGTTTTGTACCTCAGTCATATGGCCGTCAACATCCCCAATAGGAACATAGATGTTACTATCATTCCCTACTGTTATAGCGCCTCCATTATGCCTAGGACCAGGTGTTGCCGGCAGATCCAGCAATAGCTTTGGATTTACCAACTTATCGTCTACTAGTTCATATCTATAAACTCGGTTTGAGGGTATTCCCTTATTATCATCAATAGTAGAGTTTGTTACTTCCGTAAAAAAAAGAAAGACATAGGTCGAGGAATTGTCATTTTTTGAAACAGCTATTCCAAGCATGCCTCTTTCAACTTGTGATGCAATATTGACCCTAAGAAGAGGTTCTGGAGAGATCGTACCATTGATGATCCTCGTTACTGTCCCTTTTGATTTTTCTAGTACCAAAATGTCGTTGTTACCCAGAAACGCAATTGTAGTTGGAAAGTCAAGACCTTCAGCGACTACCTCAACTTTCAATTTAGGGTCTACCAATGTGGGCGTCCCCGTGCTCTTATCAAATAATGACCCAGGAATTACTTTGTTTGAAGAATTGGCTGTTTGTCCATACCCATTACCTGCAGTGAGAGATGACGATACCAAATATGAGAGAAGAATCAATACTCCTACAAAGATCGAAGATATTACGAAATTCATACCTAAACCACGATCTGTCTCTTACAGGGATGTTAAATGTGTTTAAGGAGACGCATGAGGGGTAGTTAATCTGATTAATTTTCTTAATGAATTTTGATAACCCGCGGCTAGAACTTCTTACATCACTTGCGATATAAATTTGGTGGACCAGGACAGGATGACTGGTGGACGATGGCTGACCCTGGCCCATCCCATCGTATAATCATCATTAATACACATCCGTGATTATTAAAAATTGCTTACTAAGTTAACATA